>CAZRZS010000029.1:2237-9495 GCA_964604685.1 uncultured Gammaproteobacteria bacterium | reverse complement strand
AGTCATGCGGCTTAATAGCTTTGATACTAAAAATGTATTATTAGAAGAATTTCCCGGTATAGAGATAAGTGGTTTAGGTGATCCTATTGGATGGTTTTTACGTTTTGCTTTACTTGAAGAAGAAGATGGGGACAAGGGGGATAAGACTGAGTTAGAAATAAAAACAACTCATGAATTTGGTCCGAATGATTTAGATTTATATTATTTTGTTAGCGCTTCCAGTTCTCTAATGACAGAAACACAAAATTGTCTTTATCCTGGGCGCGGACCTTGGATAACTATAAAAAATACTCCAGTAATTTGCCAGTATGAAGAAGATGAAAATGGCAATATAATTCAAAATCAAAATTGTATTGATGTTAATCTGGTTTCTTCAACTGATGCTGGTTGCGCGCAAACAGAGAAGTTAGGAAAAATTTTACAACCAGATATCCCCAATTGTTTAGAAGTTTTAGAAGATATTTCACCATATTCATATTAGTTAGTTTAATATGTTATTAGGGAAAAACAAAAAGTATTTTATTCTCGGTCTATTCATTATTTTGCTAGCCGGATTTTTTGTTTTTTCTTTTACTTTAACTTTTGCCCAGGGTGAACCTGATCCTGAAACTGGCCTGGTTAAATTAGACACTTTTGGCATCCAGCCAGTGGAACAAAGTATTGGCTTGGCAGCTACAGACATTCGCACTATTGCAGCAAAAGTAATTAGAGTGGTTTTGGGTTTGTTGGGGCTTATCGCCTTAGTGATTGTTCTTTATGGCGGTTATACTTATATGACGGCTGGAGGCAATGAAGAAAAAATTACCAGAGCCAAGAAAATTTTAACTAACGGTCTTATTGGCTTAATCATCATTTTGTCGGCTTTTGCCATTGTCCAATTTATTATTAATGCTTTGACTGGAGCAACTATTACCAAGCCGCCGTCTGAAAAATGCGCTGAATCTGAATATGCTTTCTTGCATCAGCAAGAATGTAATCCTGATTGGCTGCCTGTTTCCTGCGAAGATGAGTATTTCGTGGTGCAGAGTATTACGCCGCGGACTGATGACACCAAGATGAATAATGCTTCCCTTCGTTTTATTTTCAGCCGGCGGCTTGGCTCTGTTGACCAGGTTGGAAAATATATTAATATTACCTATGACCACCAGGATATTAGTGATAAATTTGACTATGAAATTTTAGGGAATAGTGAAGCTGCCTATGATAAAAATGGCGTAATTGAAGCTGTTTATAAAGCAGGCTTAGAAACTTGCAATGATGGTATCACGCCTTGCTTGCCTTTTGGCAGGTATGATGTCAGTGTGAGCACGACCATACCGGATGCTAATGGCAATGCCTTGGAATCCGGTGATGTGGGTTGTGGTGTTTTCCCTGCGGAAACTTATTTTGTCGTTGGTGAAGATGTCAAAGGCGCCTTAAGATTTGCCGGCACTGATGGCTATGTTGATATTGCTTCTGATAGTGAAGTCTATGATACAAAAAATATTACAGTTGAAGCTTGGCTGAAGCCCGAAGCGGCCGGTGGTATAATCGGCGATGGCCATAAATATCGTCTCTACATTGCTAATGGGGAATTGAATTGGTGGGTTAGAGCCGAAGGTGGTAATGATAGTCCGCAGGCTGTGCTCAAAGCGCCTCTGGCTTTAGATAATGAATATTATATTGCGGCGACTTATAATTCAGACCAAGGCAAAAGTCAGCTTTATATAAATGGTGAATTAGCGACTGAGAGCCAGCCCAATTTTAGCCTTGATGCCGGGGATAATAATCAAGTTATTGGCGATTATTATAAAAATGCATCCGGTCCTAATTTTAAGGGTTTAATTGATGAAATACATATTTACAACCGCAGTCTCAGTTCGGCTGAAATTCTTAAACACTATAATGATGGTGAGATTTTAGAAATTAATTCTAATGATGCAAGTTTAATTGGAGCTTGGGATTTTAATGAATTATGGGGAGATATTGTTTATGATTTTTCTGCTCAGGCTAATAATGGCACCATTGTTGGCTCAGGCGTGGATAGGGAAATAGAAAGTACGGTCACGCCCAATGTCTTAAGTTTTGACGGTCAGGCTGGAGTGGAATTGCCGGCCAGTGAAAGTTTGAATTTTGGCGCTGATAGTTTTTCTATAGCTTTATGGTTTAAGCCGACTGATTTGCCAGCTGGCACTCATGCTTTATGGCAATATGCGCCTTCCTATCAATCCGGTTATCTACTCAATCAATTTGGTGAAAATTTTAATGTTTATATTAAATCTGCCGGTCCAGTGTTAAATGCGCAAAAATATTTTACTGGTTATTTAAATCAATGGCTTTATGTTACTGTTGTCTATGACAAAGATAGTCAGATGGTTTCTATTTATCGTGATGGTAAATTAATAATTAATAAATCAGGAGTAGACTGGGGTGCTTTGCCGATGGATAATAAGACATATATTGGCAAGAGTGGTTTTCCTGGCATTGTGGGTTTATTAGATGAAGCTCGTATATATAACAGAGCTTTGGATGCAGCTGAGATTAAAAGTCTTTATGAACTTGGTCGTTTGCTCTATGCTGAAGATAATTTTAATGATGGTTTAGTTGGCGCTTGGCATTTTGATAATCAAGAAGCTGTTGATTATTCTGGCAATGACAATGATGGTGTTTTGAGTGGAGTGACTGGCGAAATTTCCGGTTTAATCAGCGGTGAATTTACCAAAGATGAAACTCCACCAATTTTAGAGCCCATTAAAATTACTTATTTAACAGTTGATGAAAATGGCCAAGAACAGGAAAAAGAAGTCACTGATGGTAAATTATACAAAGGTAATTATTATTCTTTTCAGACTAAAGTAGTTGATGGCAGCGGTACTGGTTATGTGAAATTAGATTTAGACAAAACTTATTCAGAAGATCCAGCAGAAGTGGTTTATCATTACTATCGCGGTCCGCTAATTTCCCGTGGTTCAGATTCACCATCGGACAATCCCTATGAATATGACCATGGCTTGTATTTTAATAGATATCTGCCTGCTCCTCAGCGCTATGAATTAACTTTGACTGGCTGGGATATTGATTATAATGCTGAACAAATTTCTACTTCTTTTGTTTTATATGGCGCTCATTGTAATAACGGCGTTTGGGATAAAGATTTAGATGAAACTGGTATAGACAAGGGGGGTGAGTGCCCGGGCGGGGATGGTACAGTCTGTTGGGATGATGCTGACTGCGTCTATAGCTATCGTTGTGTTGACATCGGTAAAGCTGATGAGATTGATAAAAAATGTGAACCTTTTCCTCTAATAGAAGATGTTGACCCCATGGATGGGGCTACGGGTAATTGGGTAACAGTTATTGGCCGTAATTTTGGTTCTGATTTAGGTACTGTTGAATTTGGCTATGATAAAAATCATGATGGCCTAATTACTTCAGATGATTATGAGTGGGTGAAGGCCAAAGTTGTGCCTTGCGGGCCTTTGCGAGAATATTCGTGGACAAATAATTATGTGGTTGTGGAAGTGCCTGAAGATTTATTAATTGTTAATATTGACGGTATTGATAAGACCATTGAGTTGCCACTGTATAGCACGAGTAGTGTGAGATTAACAGTTAATTTGCCCATGACCATAAATGGTGTAGCCCAGCATTTATTTGATTTATCTACGCCTTATTTATATCCAGATAATCTAACCTCTGATTTATCTACAGCTTTTACATATTCATATTTAGATGCTGTGGAAAGAAACTGGGGTCCAAATCCTGGTCCAAAAAATGGGTGGTTTGAAAAGAACACAATTAAACGTCCTGGCTTATGCACAGTTGAAACCACAGAAATATTTTATGATAAAGATGATAAAGAAATTCCCTCAGGAGCTGTAGGCGCTCCGGCTGATACTAAAATTATGGCTTTGGGTAAAGCTTTTGGTGATGAAAAAGGCAACAGCAACCTGTATTTTGGCAATGAAAAAAATCCAGTGAGAATCAGACGGACACCTGATTGGTCAGATGAAAATATTTTAACCACTGTTCCCAATCTGTCTTTTGATACTTATGCTGTCTATGCCCGGGTTGTTAAAACCGAGGGGGGTATAAAATCAAATGAGAGGAGTAATAAAGTGCCGTTTGATGTTTTAGATAAAAGTATTATTGAGGCGCCTATTATCAGCGCCATTGACCCAGATAAGACTACGCCTAAAAGCTATGTTACCATTTATGGTAGTGGTTTTGGTTCTGAAGAAGGCCAGGTTTATGTTTCTTCAGAAGCAGGTTTGCCTAGTTGCGGCAATGATTGCAAATTAATTACTTCTTTGCCGAGTGAATGCGGTGATACTTGGCAGGATAATCAAGTAATTGTGGAAATACCAGAAAATATTTTAGCAAGTCTGCCTGCTAAAGAAAAAACTATTAATGTTTTAACAGAAATAAATAATGGCCAGCCTTTGACAGGCACCAAAGTTGTTAATGATATTATTGGCAGTGATTTTTCTGAATCAAGTCCATACACTTTGACGGTTAAGTATCAATTGGAAGATATAGATCCTTTGATTAATTCTGACTATTTTAGGGAAACTAGTTTGGCTTGGACTTCAGATCGCACGATTTTTAGCCAAGACGCCAATAATATGTATGTTCGGGAAGTGCATAAAAAAGATGGCGCCAAGACTAGGGAATTTGCCTTTTTTGAAATTTATAAAAAAGCGCCATATTTTACCAGCAGTTATGGTGTCAAGTTGAGTGACACGCAAAATCCTGAAGACTGGTCAGCTGAAGTTGAATATAAGATTGTGAAAAAGAATAATATTTTAAGTTTGTATAAGAATGGGGCAGAGGAGCCAGTAGGTAAAGTTAATCTTGATGAAGAGGTTGGCGCTAATGACAAATTAGCCGAGAAGTTTGGTGAAGTTTATTTTGGTGTCGCCAAGGTGGCGGCCGTTTATCAAGAAAAAACCAAAATGAGAGGTACTATACTTGATTTTTCTCTGCAATTGCCAGTTAAGTCTGATTCAATTCTTGCCTATTTAACTCTTGAGACTGCTCAACAATTTAAAACAGATGGTAATGATAAATTGACAATTAAAGACGGTCCGCCTTTACCTAGTATTTGTTTGTTAGAACCAGACCAAGGACCAGCGCCTTTGCCTAAAGGTAATGCTGGCTTAAAATTGGTAGGGGCTAATTTCCCCAAATCTTTAGATGATTTAAGCATATATTTTTGGCATCAAGGCGCAGTCATTGACGACATGTCTTCAAATTGGTTAGTGGCTAATGAGAACACAGAATATCTGTATGACTATGTCATTAAAAGTACGCAAGCCGATTTATTAGCTGTTTCACCGTTTATCAGAACCCTTATACCAGTTTCTGATAGCTATGGCACGACCATGCCTAATGGGGCAGGGCCAATTAAAATAAAAGATGGCGCTACTGATGAATATAGTAATAGTGTTGCCTATACTGTCTCTGACTGCCGTGAGGCTGATGCTGAGTTGCTAAGTAAAATGCAAGATCAAGCCTATCGCTGTTGTGAAGAAGAAGGCGCTGATACTGGTATGTGGAAGCCTAATTACTATATGTGTGATGGTGAAGAACGTATTGCCGGTTACACTTGGCGTTTTACCACAGGTAAATTACAAGATTTGCCCTATGTGGTTGAGGAATGTGATGAAGAAAATTGGGGTGAAGAAGATGCTGTTATTAAATTTCCTTCGCCAGTGCCCTGGGAAGAATGGGGACAAGGCAAAGAGGCTTGTTTAAATAGTATTATTGCGGTGCGGTTTAGTAAAGAAAACATGGATGAAGCCAGTTTAAATCCGGAAACAGTTAAGCTATATAAATGTGAAGAAGTAGAAGAATCTGGTGTTTTGAAACAAGATTGTAAAAATGCCGAGCCCATATCATTGGCAAGTTATCATCAATTAGGTGTTGGCGAACAGGGTAGTTATTTAAGGTTTAAGTCAAGTGGTGGTGTTTTAGAGATTCATATTCCACCGCCAGATTTAGAGGCCAATACCTGGTACCATGTTGAGTTGTTAGAAGGTATTCAATCTAAGGAAGAATTTCAAGAATTAGGTGTTGATAAAACTGAATACAAAGCTCTGAGTAAGGATGAACCCTGTGATGGGTTGAATAATAACGACACGGCCTATTGTTATGATTTTAAAACTGGTCAGGGTCTGTGTACTTTGACTGCTGCAGGAATTTTACCAGATTTATATATCACTCACTTATTAGGCATTGTTCAAGATAATAATTTCAAGTTTTCTGAAGATTTTTTCCATCCTTTGCATCCTAAATATTATTATATTTGGGGTCGTGGCAATCAGCCATGTTCAGTTTTGAATGTAGATGGTTTGGGTTGGGATTGGCAGCCACAGGAAGGTAAAGAAAATAGTGAATATGCCACAGTTGAAATATCAGAAGATGAAAGTTACACAGATAGTCGGGCTTTAGTCACAGCTTGGTGGGATACTTATCCTGATTATATAGATATTACAGCTTCAATTGACCAGACAGATGTTTTAGACCAGTCTATAACTGCTGTCAGTGAATTGCAAATAGATTTATCCAATCCTAAAGTAATTTATTTTTACCCGAATTGCGAAGAGGCTTGTATAAATTCAAGTATTGGCGCATATTTTAATATGAGAATGGTGACTAATACATATAAGTTGGATGGGGCAGTAAATATATATGAATGTGATGATGAAACTTGTGAAAATAAATCACTTTATAAAGGAAAGGTAACAATTTACAATGATAAACAATTGGAAATAAAGATTCAACCAGATATGCCGGGTCTAGAACCCAAAACTTGGTATTTAGTAGAATTAACCGAGGTGATTAAAGCTGTGGGCGGTTACAATAAAGATGCCAATGGCAAGATTATTGGCAGAGGAGAAGGCAAGTCTTTAGAATTTTTCCAATGGCGTTTTCGCACTAAAGAAGATGGCACGCCTTGTATGATTACTGAAGTAAATTTAACTCCAGATCCATTTGCGGCTGTCTTTATTGGCGAGAAAGTAATTTACCAGGCTGTGCCTCGTGGCGCGCCTGACCAATGCAATCCTAATGGACAAGAACTAAATCCTTGGTGGTTTGGCTGGAATTGGCAGGCATCAGATACATCTGTCGCTGACATAACAAATTTTGCCACGGATATTAGTGAAAATCCTTTCTGTAATTTAGGTTGTTTGCTAAGTGGCAGTGATATTGGCTATAGTCAGACAAATGCTTATGTCTGTGGCAATGGGGTAGTTGAACCGGGCGAAGATTGTGA
>CAZRZS010000029.1:0-2137 GCA_964604685.1 uncultured Gammaproteobacteria bacterium | reverse complement strand
TTGGCGAAGAATGCGATCCCGGCGACTCTGAAGACAAACCATATTGTAAGACTGATTGTACATGGCAAGGTTCACCGGTAACTGCCCCGGCAGGCGTTGTTGGAGTTAGTTGGTGTGGTAGTGGTACAAAAACCCGTGGTGAAGATTGTGATATAGCTCTCACTACAACTACGGCTCAGGACCAAGGTAATATTGAATATAGCCAAGTGGGTTGCAGTAGTAATTGTTTGCATAAAGGCACTCCGCTTAGCCGTCAATGGTGTGATGAACAAACTACCCCGCCCGATGATTGTCAGCATGCCGTTAGTGTTTGCGGCAATGGCACCATAGAGTCAGGCGAAGAATGCGAGATTTTAAATAAGACAGTTAAATTTTTAACACAGACAGGCTCTGATATCTTTACAATTTCTGTGCCAGAATATTATTGTTCTAATAGTTGTTTATTAAAAAATATCTGTGAAATTGAAAATATACCTTTATGGTCTGAAGACAATCCAAATAATTTGCGTTGTGTGGCTGATTCATCTGGTTGTAATGCTGACTGTACCTTAGCTGGTTCATCAGTCACTTATGAAGATTCTTCTCTATGCGGAGATGGCATTAAAGGCACAGGCGAGTATGGCAGATGTGAAGTTGCAGAAAGCAATTCAGAAAGTTTAGGCGCTGTGCCTATGCAAATAGCCACTGCTATTGGTGAAAGCAGTTTAACTATGCTTTATAATGATGTTGTTTCACAATTTACTGAAATTGAGGCAACAGCTAAAACTTTCCGTCTTTATAATATTGACGAAGATACCAGTGAAGTAGCTTCTCTTGAAGATATTGAATATGGGGGAGAGAAGACTGGTACTGGTGATTATTATTTAAAATGCGGTTTTGTTGAATTTGCCGAGCCGGTTATAACTGAAATTCCAGAAGGTGGCAGTAAATATAAATATAATGATTGTATAAATAATACCGACAATGAATTAGGCGTGGCCTATAATTCTTGTTGTTATTCACGCAGTCAGAGAATAGAGGAATATCCTGTTGATGGGGCGGGTTTTGTTACTACTGATATTAATAATCCGGTTTCTAATCCTAATAGTCCGGATCGAGTCTGCCGTAATACTTATCTTAAAGTGACTTTTAATCAAGAAATTGATGCACAAACACTTAAAGATAATGTTATTTTATCCGCTGGCTATGAAGCTGATGATTTTGATTGTACAACTATTTCATCCACAACTGAAGATATAACTGATTTAGTTAATCTTTCTCTGTCGCCGTTGGCCTATAATTCGGAAGTTTTCCAAGGTTTTTGGTCAAAGTTATGGCAGGGCCTTAAGAATTTTTTTGCTAGATTATTAGGCAGTGAAGTTTTTGCCACCAAATTTTCAGACGAGGTTTCTAATATCCAGACTTGGTGTAGCGGCAATGTCACTCTTACCCCTGAAACTCACTATCAAAATGAATATGATGATGACAATAATATTATTAGCACTAGTACGTTGGTGTCTTTGTACATTGATGATGTTTTAGCCGCTGATAAACCCTATGCCGTGATTTTAAAAGGCGGTTTAACAGGTATAAAAGATGTGGCTGGCGTGGGGATAAAAAGTCTTGAAGGCGGGACAAATGTTGATGATATTTGGCTGTTTAGAACTGGCAATACTATTTGTAAAATAAAATCTATCACCATTGAGCCAGCCAGTCATTTATTTGATATTCCTCATGACAGTTTTGATTTTGAAGCAATTACAGAAAGTACTAATAGCCAGCAAATAGTTACCACGACTGCCTATAATTGGGAATGGCATTGGGCGCCAGCCAGTAGCCAGGTGTTTAAGATACCAGTGCCTGATACGCCTGCTAATAAACAATGGGCAGAACTTGGCGCCACTAATATGGAGGGCGCAGTTACAGCCGTAGCCCAGGCGAAAATTTTAAGTGATTATAGCCAGACTGATAATCATAAGGGCAAGGTTTTTACTGGTATAACTCATTTGACGTCTATGTTTTGTGAGAATCCTTGGCCAGCTAAAAATGGTAGTACCTGGGATCCTTTTGTTGATAATAAATATAATTTTAGTATGAGTTATTGCGCTGATGCAGGCCGTTCAGGAAAGACTGATGATGATTTGCCGTATTTTGACAA
>CAZRZS010000028.1:0-9668 GCA_964604685.1 uncultured Gammaproteobacteria bacterium | reverse complement strand
TTTTTTGTAACCAAAAAACTCTCGCGTTAGCGAGAGTTTTGGGACAGCCCCTTAAAGCCAGTTTTTACTTTTTCCATTTTATCTCTTCAACCTCTTGCTTCTTATTCAACCACCGAGCTAAAGTAAATAAACAATCACTCAAACGATTTAAATATTCTTTAATTTCGGTCGGAACTTTATATTTCTCGCTTAATTTAATTACACATCTCTCTGCACGACGACAAACTGCGCGAGCACTGTAGGCCATGGCCGAGTCTTCACTGCCACCAGGTAAAATAAATTGGTTTAATTCTAGTAAATCACCATCCATACCATCAATCCAGTCTTCTAATTTCTGTACATCTTCTGCTTTTAACTGTGGCACTGCCATAGTCTCAGTTTGTAAAGTGGCCAAATTTGACCCAATCACTAACAACTTATTCTGTACCTCAAATAATTTTTCTTTTTCCTTTATAAATTCCTCATTAACTGGCAAACGCGCAATTAGTAAACCCAAAAAAGCATTGGTTTCATCCACTTCACCAATGGCCTCTATTTCTAAACAAGATTTTTTCACTCGTTTACCGCCAAGCATGGCAGTTTCACCTCCATCACCAGTCTTTGTATAAATTTTAGACATAGTTTATGAACAACCAAGTGAATCCCCGCAATTCAAACATTTGTAACAACTACCATTCCTCACCGTGATGTGCCCGCAAGTCGGACAAGCTGGGGCATCGCCCATCATGTCTGACAAAGAAGCATTTGTCGCACTTGGCATAGATATTTTAGTTTCTAAACTTGGTAAAATAGCTTGAATATCGGGAACTTTTTCTACTTGAATAACCGCATCACCAGCTTCTTCTTTAAGCTCCATGGTTTCTTGCTGATTTTGTGTCTCAGCTAATTTCGCCAAATTCTCAAATTTCTTTTTCTGAATGCCTTTGGGAGGCACTTGAACAAAATCTGTCCGCCCTAAATACTCCATGCCTAAAATTCGGAAAACAAAATCAATTACTGAAGTGCAATTGCGCACATTGGGATGATCAGTAAAGCCAGCCGGGTCAAAACGGGTAAAAGTGAACTTCTCCACATATTTTTCCAAAGGCACGCCATATTGTAAGCCCATGGACACAGAAATGGCAAACAAATTCAACATCGAACGGAAGGCTGCCCCTTCTTTGTACATATCAATAAAAACCTCTGCTAAACGACCATCAGGATATTCACCTGTACGTAACCAAACTTTTTGCTGACCAATACGCGAAGACACTGTAATACCACTGCGTTTGGCTGGTAATTTTCTTTTTTCACCATGAAGATAAATACGTCGTTCCATTATGGTACCATCCTTATCATAACCATCCATGGGCTGGCTCTGTGGCAAATACTGCTGTAAAATTTCATGGGCCTGCCGCATGGCCTCATTTACTTCTGTATTTCCATTGATATAGACAGTCTGCTGAGCCACTTTTTCCACTATTGCTTCAACTTCAGGTTCTTCCACTACTTCTTTTTCATCACCTTTGTTTTTAGAAGTAGTTGCTAAAGGCTGAGACAACTTGCAACCATCACGATAAATGGCTACAGCTTTCAGGCCTAATTGCCAAGATTTATCATAAGCCAGTTTAACATCATCTACTGTAGCATTGTTAGGCATATTAATAGTTTTGGAAATGGCGCCAGACAAAAACGGCTGCACAGCTGCCATCATCTTAATATGGCCAAGGTAGTAAATAAACCGCTCGCCTTTCTTACCGCATTTATTGGCACAATCAAAAATAGGGTAATGCTCTTTTTGCAAATGAGGTGCACCTTCAATCGTCATAGTGCCACAAATATATTCATTTGCTTCTTCAATTTGTTCTTCACTAAAACCAAGCGCTTTTAACATATTGAAATCTGGCGCATTGTATTCCTCAGGTTTGAAGCCAATCCGCTGCAAGCAATCTTCACCCAAAGTCCATATATTAAAGATAAATTTAATTTCAAAAGCGCCTTTCAAAGCTTTATGAATATTTTCTAGATCTTCATCATTAAAGCCTTTGCCTTTAAGACTTTCAGCATTAATATGCGGAGCACCGGTAATGTCGGCAGTACCTTTCATGTAGTCAAGAATCTCTTGTACATAATCTTCGCTATACCCCAAATTTTGCAAAGCATCTGGAATAGCTTCATTGACAATGCGAAAATATCCACCACCGGCTAGTTTTTTAAATTTCACTAAAGCAAAATCTGGTTCCACGCCAGTGGTTGCACAATCCATTTGCAGACCAATTGTACCCGTTGGAGCTAACAATGTCGTCTGGGCGTTCCTAAAGCCATATTTTTCTCCCATTTCCAAGGCTTCATTCCAAGATTCGCGAACTGCAGCTAATAAATATGCCGGAGCTTGTGCAGGATCAATACCTTGAGGCTTAACCACTAGTTTTTCATATTCATCTTGAGAGGCATTAAAAGCGGCCCTGCGGTGATTGCGAATGACACGCAACATGTCAGCTCGATTCAATTCAAATTTAGGGAAAGGCCCTAAAAATTTAGCCATCTCCGCGCTTGTCTTATATGACTCTGCAGTCATGAGAGCGGTAACTGAAGCGGCAAAGGCATAACCAGTTTCAGAATCATAAGGCAAACCAGAAGTCATTAAAATCGAACCCAAATTAGCATAGCCTAAACCTAAAGTGCGAAAATCATAACTGCCTTGAGCAATCTCCTTACTTGGAAATTGGGCCATTAAAACTGAAATTTCTAAAACTATAGTCCACAAGCGCACAGCTTGCTTAAAGTCATCCACCAAAAAAGTTTGTTCTTTATTGTTAAAAAATTTATCCAAATTAAGTGAAGCCAAGTTGCAAGCCGTGTTATCCAAAAACATGTATTCAGAACAAGGGTTAGAGGCATTGATTTTGCCTGATTGAGGACAAGTATGCCAGTTATTTATTGTACCATCATACTGTACGCCCGGATCAGCGCAGGCCCAGGCAGCATAAGCAATCTTATTCCACATTTCCCGCGCTTTAACGATTTTCATAGTTGATCCATCAGTGCGCGCGGTTAAATTCCAAGTACCATTATTCTTCATTGCCTCCATAAACTTGTGGGTTATGCGTACAGAATTATTGGAATTTTGCCCAGACACTGTCTGATATGCTTCGCCCTCATAATCTGAAGGATAGCCAGCGGCAATCAAAGCCGCCACCTTTTTTTCTTCATTAACTTTCCACTGGATAAATTCTTCAATGTCAGGATGATCAATATCTAAAATGGCCATCTTAGCAGCTCGGCGCGTAGTGCCACCAGACTTAATTGCGCCAGCTGAACGATCACCAATCTTTAACCAACTCATCAATCCTGAAGAACGACCGCCACCGGATAAAGATTCACCCGAAGCGCGTAAAGCAGAAAAATTTGTACCTGTACCAGAACCATATTTAAATAACCGAGCTTCTCTTACCCATAGATCCATAATACCGCCTTCATTCACTAAATCATCCCTAACTGATTGAATAAAACAATTATGTACCACTACGCCATTAGCACTAAATTGACCTGACTCTGTTTGTATATCATAAACCTCTTCTTCATCAATATATTCTATACTTATCACTGTTTCTTCTGATAAGGCTTCCTTATTTTTACCATCAACTTCACTATTAAGATTACCTAATTTAGATACTTTATCTTCTGAAATAAAACCAATTAGTTGCTGATATTTTTTTCTTTCAGAAAAATACGAAATACTTAATTGATAGTTATCTTTACGATTCTCTCTTTTTTCATTATTTCTTGTAACGTTAGAATAAATCCCTAATTCAAGTAGTAAAGTTTGCACACCGTGCACTAATTCTTCAGAAATTGAAGTTAAAACAATATCACCACTATTTCTATCCTCATCTGTACGCTTTCTCACACAGCCATCAGCTTGAAATAACGTACATAAAAAAGCTACCTTCTCAGCCTTGCTACTTTGCATAATTATTTCTGGTACTTTGGCTGTATATGAACTTTGATTTAATTCATAGGCTTCTACAAAAGAATCTGCTTCTTTAGAGTCAAAGGTTATAATACGATACAAATCACCAACATCTTTTCTAATACGGACTTTATATTTACCAAATATATTAGAAAAAAGGCGAGTAACTTCATTATATTCATCATCATTTATTGTGATTACTCCAAATAAGATAGTTTTATTATTACGATTATATTTACCATAATAGCCATCACCAACTACAAAACCGGCTAGAGCAGCTTTATCAACAGAATTTTGATCTACTTGATCAAGCTTATCTGTAAAATCCAAAGCTACTTGTTGGACTTTATTACCAACAATATTAGCCAGCTCTTGCCAATCATAAATACCACCATCTTTGGCTCTTTTGTCGGCTGCTAAAACCAAATGATCATCTGTAAATTCAATATAGTTACCATTGCGCAAATTGGCACAAAATAATTTTTTAATACCATTATTTTTTACAGCTTGAATTTTAACAAATCTTTCACCATCAAAAACTTTTAACCCCAATAATTCTTTTTCTACAATCTCCCCTAAATTTAAAATACCTTTTTCAGTAAATAATTTTGTATCATAGCGACCGCAGGCATGGGGCTGAGGATGAGAATAGGCGTCTTCTGATTTTGTCATAACACCAGTATCAGGACTGACGTAATAGTGGCCCTGAGAGCCAGAGTTGATGCCATAGGCCCAATGCAAACCAGTATTAAACCACTGGGGTGAATTTGGTGAAGCCATTTGTTTCAATAACATGACCACTAATTCATCATAAAAAATCTGAGCGTCTTGTGCAGTAGCAAAATATCCATACTTCTCTGCCCAAAAACGCCAAGTACCAGCCAAACGATGCATAATTTGTTTGGCTGAAGTTTCTGAACCCAAAACCACTGAACCATCAGCATTCAATTTAGGACTGCCATTTTCATTATATTGTGGTACACCAGTTTTACGAAAATATTTCTGGGCTAAAATGTCAGTCGCCACTTGAGACCAACCTTTAGGAATCTCAATATCCTTCATTTCAAAAATGACTGTACCATCGGGTTCACGAATAACTGAAGTACGCTTCTCATACTCCACCATATCAAAGGGATTCTTACCAACTTCAGAAAAACGATGCTGAAAACGCAGACCATTTTCGCTGTATTTAAACTGGATATCATTGGCTTGGCCAAGATGCAAACCCTGAATTTGTTTGGAGTCAGTTGGTCCCATAGGTAAATAAATAATAGTTAATTTAAAAGTTTAAAAAACGCCCTATTCCGGCCTCTGGCGTCATCTCCTCTTTTTCTACCAAACACTATATATAGTGTTTCACAAGTACATTTCACCCCAATATCTTGTATTTTACAGGCATGGCTAATTATACCACATCTATATCCCTCTCACAAAATTTTTATGCGACACTGGACATTTGCCTTAACCAAGCCAAGAAACGAATTTGGATTAGCTAGGTATGATTTAGTTATCCACAGAAAGAAAAAAACGTGGCCAATCCCACGCTTTTTTAAAACGAAAATTACAGCTATTTAAACCAACGAAAACTAACTAGCAAGCTGCCAAATTCCTCTAAATGAGGCCCGTAGGCAGTTGACGTGGCTGCAGTATATGTTAGACGGTAGATATAATTACCATAAGGCCCTAGGACAGTGATGACTTCCTTTGGGGGCTCTTCTGTATAGACTGTCTGCACTGCCTTGCTACCACTTAGAGTAAATTCTTCTTCAGTATACATAGGTGTACCACTATCCATTTGTTCTCCTGACCTTTCCCAAACGACCCAGTCAGCAGCACTGGCCATAGGTGGAAAATATTCCTCCTGGCTAGCCACTTGGGCAATATCATAAACCTCAAAATCCACTCGTGCACCAACTGCCTCTTCACTATCTTCCTCAGACATTTGTGAAACCAGCCAAAAATTTGTTGCTGCTTCAGCTGATTCACCCTCATAACCTATATACCAACCTTCGGGATAATCAAAGGCAAAGCCATAAAAAATATTAATATAACGGCCATTACCTAAAGCAAGTTCGGGTAAATTAGCCAATTCAACTACCTGTGCAGGATTGGCTTCTGGATTTTGGTAATCTTGCCATAGATACCAACCAAAAACTACCAGAATAACTATAATTAGAAAAACTATAATATTTTTGAGCATAAAAGAGATAATTAAAAAAAATAATTAATTTGCCTATAATATACCATTTACCAAGTTAGATGTAAATAGGTTGTTTTTTTTAATTAAAACAGGTAAAATACAATTATTATGCCAGAAGAAGAAGTCTACAATCTAGATGAAGATTTTGCACCCAGACTAGTCACACCCGATGAACAGGATGAAGAAAGACTAATTGAAATTACTCTCAGGCCTAAAACCTTAGCTGAATTTGTTGGCCAAGAAGCCATCAAAGAACCTTTGTCTATCTCTATTGAAGCCGCCAAAAAAAGGCAAGAACCCATTGAACATGTCCTACTCTATGGCAATCCTGGTCTTGGTAAAACTAGTTTAGCCAACATTATTGCTAAAGAAATTGGCGTTAGTATAAAAACTACAGCTGGCCCAGCTTTAGAAAAAATTGGTGATTTGGCGGCTATTCTCTCTAATCTGGAACAAGGTGATGTCTTGTTTATAGATGAAATCCATAGAATGAATAAAGCCATTGAAGAAATCCTCTATATGGCAATGGAAGACTATGCATTAGATATTATTGTCGGTAAAGGCCCAACCGCTCGAACTCTGCGCATGCCTTTAGAAAAATTTACTCTCATCGGAGCCACCACCAAAATGAGTATGTTGTCAGGCCCTCTGCGAGATCGCTTTGGCCATGTTTTTCACTTAAACTTTTACACCAATGACGACATTGAAAAAATCCTTATGCGCAATGCCAAAATCCTAGAAACTGACATGCATCCAGAAGCTGGCAAAACTATCGCTCGCCGTTCCCGAGGTACACCCCGAGTCGCCAATCGTCTACTAAAACGCGTCCGCGACTATGCAGATGTACGTCATAATGGTAAAATAGAAGAAGAAATAACACAGCAGGCCTTAAGCATGTTAAATATAGATGATAAAGGTTTAGATGAAATTGATCGTAAAATTTTAGAAACTTTAATTACCAAATTTGCTGGCGGCCCAGTTGGATTAAACACCCTGGCAGCGGCTGCTTCAGAAGAAGCTGACACTATTGAAACCATTTATGAACCTTACTTACTGCAAATCGGCATGCTAGAAAGAACACTCCGAGGCCGTAAAGCCACTAAAGCCACTTATGAACATTTAGGTAAAAAATATCCAGGTTTATTATAATATGTTAACTATACCTCTCTACATCTTCCTCTTCATCTATCTGCTATTTTTGTGTGTATTTGTAATTTTTTCCATTATTAATTTTTACCACATTGTAATTACCGCTGCTTTTACTCTAAGCAGTTTTATTGTAACTTTTTTTATCTTCACTCTAACTATCCTCACTCTATATTTTACTTGGCAACTATTGCTTAATGTCAATTGGCAGATACCTGTTACCCTCTTTAACAGTACCTGGTTTGAAGGAATTTTAATCTTCTAATATGCAAATTGATCATCTGATAAAACAAAAAGGCTATGAAAAAATTGAATATTTATTACGCCGTCATCCTTTGACTTTTGTACCTAAGCTGATTCTCTTCCTGACTCTCATGGCCGTACCTTTTATAATCTATTTCCTTATTAACAACCTCTTTGCCAACTTATTTGCAAATGAAATAATTTTTCCCGCAGCCATACTTTTAGCCAGTATTTATTTTCTGACCATTTATCTTTTTTTCTACATCCAATTTCTTGAATTCTATCTTGATTCCTGGATTGTGACTAATGACCGCATCGTGGATATTGAACAGCATGGTTTGTTTTCCCAGACGATTTCTGAACTTGATCTCTACCGCGTTCAAGATGTCACTGTTGATGTCCACGGTGTTTTTCCTACGCTTTTTAAATACGGCAATGTTAAAGTAAAAACTGCTTCACAAAATGTCGGCATTATCTTTTATGACGTGCCTCATCCTAATGTAGTGCGCCAAGCAATTGTTGAGCTGTCTGACTTGGATAGACATCATCATTATGGCACTAAACCATAATATGGCAGAATGGTTCACACAATTAAATTTATTAATTCAATTACTAATTATTTACCTGATAATAATAAACATCATCAGTTTTTTCTACATCGGCCTAGATAAACTCAAATCACAATTATCCCGCCACCGAATTAGTGAAATGGCTTTATGGCTGTTGACTTTAATCGGCGGTTCTATTGGCACCTTGTTAGGCATGAATTATTTTCGCCACAAAACTAAAAAACCTTCTTTTCAAGCCGGTATAGCTATAATCCTGGCAATCCAAATAATCATTATAGTCTGGATAATAATCTAAAAAAATAAAAAACGAGCTTTTACTCGATTTTTTATTTTGCTATTTTTTATTTCCCTGACCGCCCGGCATAATCGCCTGTCTCCGTATTGACCAAAATTTCTTCACCTTCCTTGATAAAAATCGGCGCCTGTACTTTCAAGCCATTATCCAAACCCACTTCTTTGGTAACATTACCTGAGGCTGTATCACCTCTAACTGCTGGTGGCGATTCCACTACTCTATAAGTAATTTTTTTAGGTAATTGAATGGCTACTATTACATCCTCATGCATTATGCCTATGACCTCCAAACCTTCTTTTAGGTATTTTATATCATCACCCAGTTTATCAATAGCCACGTCCAATGTCTCATAATTACTCTGATTCATAAAAGAATACAAGTCCGCATTTTTATACAAATACTGTAAATTTTGATTTTGTACCTGTACGGTATCAACAGTTTCGCCACTTTTGTAAGTTAATTCAATAGTCTTACTACTAGTAATACTTTTCATTTTTACCTTGGTAAACGCCTGACCCTTACCAGGATTAGTAAATTGAAAACTAGTGATAACATAAAGATCACCTTGATGACGTATAACTGCGCCTTTTTTAATATCAGTAGTATCACCCATAAAAATATATTTAAAAAACATCAAGATAATATCATAAAATAAATTAATTGTCAAAGGCAAAACCCGCCTTGACAGACGGGCCTCACCACACAGTATATTGGGCTTTAAATTTATTAAAGCTCGAAAGTTGTTACAAACCGCTTGTTAAGAGCAGAATAACAACTATTAAATATATTATACACTATTCCGAAAAATAGTGCAACAGCTTGAGGATAATATACCAATATTTAACACCGAGCTGGATAAGGAAAACGATGAGCGGTAGAGCGGACTCGAACCGCCGACCTTCTCCTTGGCAAGGAGACGTTCTAGCCAACTGAACTACTACCGCATGTCTTTGTTGCGGGGGCGGGACTCGAACCCGCAACCTCTGGGTTATGGGCCCAGCGAGCTGCCAATTGCTCTACCCCGCGATCTTGAGTAAAGTAGAACAAGTATAGACCAATCTCTCAAAAAAATCAAGTCCAAGAGCGGGTAAGGGGAATCGAACCCCTAACATCAGCTTGGAAAGCTGAGGTATTACCATTATACGATACCCGCTTATACTAACAAGTAGGCAGTATTTTACTTCTAAATTTTACTTTTGTCAATTTCATGTACAGGATGACCACATCGTAGACAAGTGCATAGTTTTTTCCGCAAATTCTAAT
>CAZRZS010000027.1:0-9781 GCA_964604685.1 uncultured Gammaproteobacteria bacterium | reverse complement strand
GGACGGGACTCGAACCCGCAACTTCCGCCGTGACAGGGCGGTGCTCTAACCAGTTGAACTACCGGTCCATTTTTTCCTCAATTATTTTTTCTCACTAGCTTGTTGTTTAGCTAATCTTTTTAACTTCTTCTTTTCACGTCTAGCTTTAGCCTTGAGACGTTCTTGTTGCTTTTTTTGATTGTTTTTTTTTCTCATTCCCATAGGATTTATGTTAAAGACGATAATATGATACAAGATTTAAGGAAAAATGTCAAGCTTTATAATATCCCATTTTTTTAAAACAAAAAATCCCTCGAGCGTTCGGCCTTGGTATTGGGAGCAAAGGAGGGGGTGCTCCCGCCTATAGCCGAACACTTGAGGGATTTTTTAAAATTGATATATTATCTTAGCACAAAGCTGAATATTTGTCAAGTATTTGGCTGTGGATTATTTTGTAAACTCCACAATTTTAGCAAAAACTTTAGGATTTTGGACAGCAATTTCGGTCAGCATCTTGCGGTTTAAGCTAACATTTTTTTGCTTTAAAGCCGCCATAAATTTACTATAACTCATACCTAATTCACGGACAGCGGCATTAATATTAACTTGCCAGAGGGCGCGGGTAGTTCTTTTTTTCACCCGGCGATCGCGGTAGGCATGCATGCCCGCGCGCGTATCAGCAGTTTTGGCCAGTTTAATGAGTTTCTTTTTTCCACCTTGAAAACCCTTAACTCGTTTCATGAGTTGGCGTCTTTTTTTGGTATGTCCCATTCCTCGTTTTACTCTAGGCATATAATTTTAGATTAAGCATAGGGCATGGCCCGTTTAATGGTCCTGTTCATGATTTTGCTCATAGTTTTGTCCGAGCGTTTATTGCGCTTGGTCTTGCCGGATTCGCGGGAATTAAAATGATCCTGACCATTGGTTCGTTTAATGATTTTAGTGCCTTGCTTGCTAGATTTAAGTTTAAATCTTTTAGCAGTGGCTTTGTGGGTTTTAGCTTTTGGCATAAGATTGCAAATAAAAAAGTGCCGTCATTGTACACTATAACCCTCCTTTAGTCAAGTTGGCCTCCCTGTGGGTTATTTTTTAGCGAAAATAGCTGTAATTTTATTAGCCTGTTTAGTTGGTTTTTGTTCAGTGCGCAATTCCATTTTTTCACTTAATTTAGACTTGAATTTTTCCGTAACTCCAAAGCCAATGGCTGGTTTGATATTTTCCCGACCGCGTAAAATAATTTCGGTTTTAATTTTGTCGCCCCGTTCCAGAAATTTTTCAGCTTGTGCAAGACGCACATCAAGATCATGCTCGCTAATGCGGATAGATAGGCGAATACCCTTAGTTTCAGTTTCATGAGCTCTAATTTTCTGTTTTTTAGCTTCTTTTTCTTTTTGATATTTAAAACGGGTGAAGTCAGTAAGCTTACAGACCGGAGGATTAACCTTAGGATTAATTTCTACTAGATCCAGCTCCTCTTCCCTGGCTTTGGCTAAAGCTTCGCCAATTGCCATCACACCCAGATTATTACCCTCCTCATCCAAAACCATAACTTCAGGGACTTTAATAAACTCATTAAGGCGATAACGAGGTATTAAAAGTTTTTGTGGTCGTTTTTTGCGTGAGATTCTCATAGTCTAGTGGAGATGCCGGGAATTGAACCCGGGTCTAAGCAGGTTATCCCTACAATTTACATGTTTAGTTGCTTTGTTAATTCACCTTTAGCTAAGAAGCAACAAAATATTAAAGGCTAAGCCTGAAAATAGTTCGGTTAAGTTCCTCAGGCAAGGATCTTAACCTACACTCGCTGGGTTGACACCGCCGATTCTTTAGCGAGTATTAAGGAGGCGATGGCTGAAGCAATTAAGCGACAGCAGAAGCAAGAGCTGGAATGCGGAAAGCATTCTTCACCTTGCTGAATAAGTTTGCACTTATGTAGTGTAACTTGGTATTTGCGAGGAAAAGTTACAACCTCGACATGCTTGCAAAAGACAACTAGGTCTACCTATCGAATCCTGTCATCCCCTTTAAGAGCTTTGGCCACAACGCGCTTTTGTTCGCGCTCTTTGATTACCCGGCGCTTGTCATATTTCTTCTTGCCTTTGGCAATGCCCAGTTCTAGCTTAATGTGACGGCCCTTATTATACATCCTTAGAGGGATAATTGTCAAGCCCTTTTCTTGCGATTTACCCCTTAAATAATTAATTTCTTTCTTGGTTAACAGGAGTTGGCGGCTTTTTTCTGGGTCATAATTGTTTAGATTGCCAGTATATTTGTATTTAGAGATGTGAACATTAGTCAACATGGCATTATCCTTATGAAAGGTGATATAGCCGCCTTTGAGGCTAACTCCGCCAGCTCTAATGGACTTTACCTCATGGCCAAGCAAAACTAAGCCGGCTTCAAATTTTTCCAGGATTTCATAGTTAAAAGTAGCTTTTTTGTTGATTGCGTAGGCGCTCATATTTTGCTTTATTTACAGAAATAGTGTATAATATTTTTAACATTTTATCAAGTTTTTATGGAAGAAATAAAAGTCCATATCAGTACTAGAACCGTACTGAAGATATTGGGCGTGTTTTTGGTACTATATATACTATACCTAGTAGTAGATATTTTATTGCTATTATTCGTGGCTTTGATTCTGGCTGCACTCATTGATCCTTTTGCTGACTGGTTTCAAAAGCATAAAATACCGCGAGCTTTGGCAGTTTTGGTGATATATATTATTTTATTTGGTATTTTGACTGGTGCCATCCTATTGTTAGTGCCAATTATTTCTCATGATTTACCGCAGTTAATGGAAAATTTAGGTAGTTTTTGGACAAATTTACAAGATAATGTCTGGTGGCAAAAAATTGTTGATGGTGTGCAAAATGTACAAAATACTTTAATTAGTTATGGCGTCAACATTCAAGAAGGCGTTAATTCAAATTCAGCTGGCGTAGAGAATACTCTATCTGGTGTTTTTTCTACAATTTCTGGTTTTTTTGGCGGGGTCTTTTCATTAGTCTTAGTATTAGTATTGACTTTTTATATGGTGGTTCAAGAAGATCCTTTGAAAAAGATTTTACGTTCAATCATTCCTGATGAATATATTCCTTGGTGCGCTCAAATTATGAAGCGCATGCGGGAAAAACTGGGAGCGTGGATGCGCGGGCAATTGATTTTGAGTTTGGTTATCGGTGTTTTAGTCTTTATTGGTTTGTCAATTTTGCAAATTAAGTATGCGGCCATACTTGGTATGTTGGCGGCAATTTTAGAATTTATTCCTTACGTTGGTCCTGTTTTGGCAGCCATCCCAGCTCTGTTTTTAGCTTTTTCTCAAGGCGGTGTTATTAAGCTTATCTTTGTTATTGTCATGTATATTATCATTCAACAACTAGAAAATCACTTGCTTGTTCCCAAAGTTATGCAAAAGGCGGTGGGTTTAAATCCTGTAATTATAATTGTCGCCATTTTAGCTGGGGCAAAACTAGCAGGCATTTTGGGTGTGCTCATTGCCATTCCTGTGGCAACAGTTTTAAGTGTATTTGTGCAAGATGTTTTGGCCAAAAAAAATTAGAGTCCAACATTTAAAAATTAATTATTATGCTTAATTTCTATTTCCAGCGTTACTTTTTGGTTTGGCTAGCAGGCCTGATAACTTTTATGGCCATGTGGGGGATGGTCAAATTGCCTGATTGGCGGTGGTTTGTGGTCTTATTAGCAGTTTGGTTGTTTTTTTTAATTTATTTGAATAATTTTAAAAATAAGGGCATAAAAAATTTTTGGCAAACTACGCCTCTATTGATTTTTACGGTTTTAGCTGGTGTCAGTTTATTAGTTCTATTGGAAAGTAAGTATTGGCAATGGCTAGTCATAGTTTTAGAAGTTTGTTTAGTGATGTTTTTGTTGTTTTTATCCGGAGAAGCCAAAGGTTTGACTTATGAAAAAAAGCCGGTGAGGAGGACTTTGCTGATGATTTGGACATTTGACCTATTTGCTTTCTGGGCTGGTTTTTTTGCTCTGAGTCTGTTTTTTACACAAATTCCTTTTTGGCTTTTGATTTTGCTCGGCAGTTTATTGACAGGCTATATTTCTTTGCTAATTTGGCGTTTATATTTTTCTGTGTCTTTAAATAAATTATTTTTGCCGGCGGTAATTATATTTTTAGCGGTTTGGGAGTTGGCCTGGGTAATTCATTTATTGCCCTTAGGTTATTTAGTTTTAGCTATGTTGTTAGTTTGGGCTTGGTATGTGGGACAATTACTCTTGCGTTTTCAGATGAGTGTTAAAGGCATAATTTGGCAGAAACAAACCGTTTTTTTATTTTCAAATTTAGTTTTGTATTTTATTTTTTTATTTTTCTTTGTGAGATGGCTATGAAAAAACTGGCGCCGCATTTACCGGCTAAAGCTTGCCGAGTGGATACTTATTACCGTTTGCAGAATATAAAATGGCTTTTGTTATTTGCCGGCTTGGCTTTTATTGCTGGTATTTCCGCTACCTTAATTGTGTCAGTTTGGGTTTTGCCGGACAATAACGCCAGTCCCCATATTCAAATAATTAATTTAGAACATGAAGTGAATCAAGCTGCGCCAGAAGCTTTGTTAGTAAGACAAATTAAACAAAGACTATTAACTATTTATGACCGCCGGCAAAAACCGGGCGGAGAGTTTTATGCTTTTCAGGCGCTGGTAGGCCAGGCAGCCATAATTAGTTCTGATGGCTGGGCCGTGGCATACTTGTCTAATTATGTTAGTGGCGAAGAGCGTTATTGGGAAATTTTGGATTATCAAGCTGTTGAACACAAGCTAGAAAAAGTAGTTTATGACAAATTAGATAAAATGTTGTATTTCAAAGTCAATGCTACGGGTTTGCGCGTGGTATCTTTTTCGCAGTGGCCGGATTTGGAACAAGGGAGCGTTTTATGGTCTGTTGGTTTAGATAATTGGCAACAGAATTTTATTTTATCTGAAGCCAAAACTAGTCTCAAAGCCCTGAATCCAGTCTGGCAACCGGCTTATAATTTTCAATTATTAACAAAGGCTGTTCCCGGGGAGTTGTTGTTTGATAATCAGGGCCAGTTTGTCGGTTTGGTTTTAGAGGCCAATCTTGTCAGCCATGGCTGGCTTGTGGAGAAGCAGACTGCCGCCTTATTGGAGACAGACAGGTTGGTTTTTTCAGGTTTGCCTTGGCAGGGTTATTTTGTATATAATGTTGGTAGGGACAAAAGAAAAGGTTTTTATGTAGACAGAGTTTCGGCTGTTTCAGCAGTTGATTCGGTTTTAAAGGGCGATGTCGTTTTGACAATCAATGGTAAAGAAGCCAAGGCCGAACGTTTGGCGGAAAATATTTGGCTGGCGCCGCCAGAGTTATTGATAACAGTTTTGCGGGGTGAAGAATTAGTGGATTTGACAGTTCGTAAAGAAGCCGTCTTGCCTTGACAAATAATTTTAAATATGCTATTTTAATTTGTTAATATTTAACCTATGTTTTTACAGCCTTCACCTTTTATAAATTTTAAAAAACGTTGGAAAGTAATTCTTTTAGCCGGTTTTATCTTAGCTATTATTAGTTTTGTCTTTAGTTTGTTTTTGCCGCTGGACTACAGGGCTGACGCTCAAGTTTTGCTAATTTCTCAATCTCGTTATGGCGTTGACCCATATACGGTTGTCAAATCAGCTGAAAGAGTTGGTGAAAATTTAGCCCAAGTCATGAAGACAGATGATTTTTTTAATAAAGTTATGATGCAGGCAGGCTATGATTTAGACAAGAGCAAATTTGAGAATATTTCTGAAATAAAAAAGAGGAAACTTTGGCAGAAAACTTTGCAGGCTTCGGTGGTTTATGGCACCGGGGTTTTGAATGTCAGCGCTTTTGACAAGGACAAAGCTGAAGCCGAACAATTGGCCAATGCCGCTGTGTCTGCTTTGACTGCCAAAGGCTGGGAATATATTGGTGGAGATGTTAGTATAAAAGTAGTTAATCAAGCCGTGGCGACTAAATATCCTGCTCGTCCGAATTTATTAATGAATATGATTTTTGGATTTATAATTGGGGTTTTGCTGATGGGAGTGTTGCTAATACGGAAAAAGTAATTTTTTTATGGGAGGAAAAAATAATACAAATAATGAAGAGATGACAGAGGAGGATTACATACGCCTGCTTGCTTTGTATCAGGAATTGAACAGAGAATTTGATAAATTATCCTTGGAATTAAAAATTTTTCATAAAGGTTTGCGAAAAGAAGTTGATGGCGTAAAGATGAAAAAAATCTTAAAAGATATTATTAATATTAAAGATCAATAATATGAACAAGAAAACTCCTGAAGCTGTGTCTGGGGCAGAGATTAAGAACATTAAAGAAGCTAAAGACAGTTTGCAACATATTAAAACAGAATTAAAAAAATTAGGCCAAAAAGGAACTTTGATGCTTGAAGAGTTAAATTTTTTGAAAAGACTATTTGCTGACTTGCAAGGTTTGGGCAAAAAATCAAGAGAGACGGAAGAATATCAGACAGCTTTAGATAAATATCAACGGGTTTTTGCTCTCTTACAAGAAATGAAGGCAATTATTATTAACCATACAGGCAGGGTGGATGAAAAATTGAAAGAAAAATTAGCAGAAAAAAAGCGTGAAGTAGAAGAGATTTTAAAAGATAGTAAATCTGAAATTCCTAAGCAGGAAGATTTTAGCGATATTTTACCCGGCGCGGGGGAATTTGATGAAACTATGAGTGATTTGCCGCCAGCTGTAGAGGAAACTGATAAAGCAGTAGCTTCGGCAGATACTGAATCTGAGGCAAAAGAAGACGCCCCAGACCATACTACAGAGCCAGATGTTGAACAACCAGTTGTTGAAGCGCAAACCACAGAAAAACGAGAGCCAGCTGAGCCAGATAGAATAAAATTGCTTGACTGGCAAAAAGTTGGCGACAAGCACTTTTATTTAGGCCAAGTGGTCCATTACCAAAATGGCGGCAAGGGCTTTATTACCAGCCTTGATAGTAGTCTCGGCATAATTGAAGTCAATGGCGATGTGGATAGTCATGATGTTATTTTTGTTGCTGATTTGGCTGATAAGCTGGATTTTAACCAAATCAGCCAGCCCGGAATAGGAGAGATGACAACTGAAGAAAAAGCCATGTTTAATGATCGCATAGATGAAGCCCAGCAACGTTTAGACGAAGCCAGTAAAGGCAAGGATAAAAAGTTTAGAAAAATGGCCAGAGCCATTAGTTTTGAAGATGCTTTAGCTGATTATAAGTCTCTATTAAAAGAATATTTTGAACGCAATCAAGACGAACATGCTAATTACAAGGAATTTTTGCAAATTTTTGAGCAAAACTTAGCTTCAAGATTAAAGGATGATAAAGTTGTTAGAGAGATCATGCAAAATACGCAAGCTGATTTTGCCCGCAGTCAAGATTACATGCAGAGAAAGCAAGCCAAAGCCAAGGCGGCAGCTGAAGCTGACAAAACTAAAACAACAGCTAAACTTCAACCAGAATCTGAAACTATTACACCCAAAACTAATGAGACTTTGCCAAAACCTCCAGAACTTGAAGTTAAAGAGAGGCAAGATGAAAATGAGACTAAGACTGTGGCCGAAATTACTGCGCCCGCTATTGAAGAAGAAATTGAAGAAGAACCAGAATGGGAATCAAGTGATGAGAATGAGAGGATTATAAAGGAAGAAGAGGAAAAACCTGCAGATGCAGATGTAGATGCAGATGTCAGAGAAAAGGAACGCCGTCCAAGTTGGCTTAAGCGCCAGAAGAAGAAGTTAATTGCCATAAGCGCGGCTTTGGGCATTGCCGGAGGCGGTGTGGCGGTACAGCAAGCTTATGAAAATAAAGACCGTGAAGAAGAATCAGAAGTAGTAACAGAAAAACAAAGAGGGGCAGAATTAACTAAAGAAGCGCAAGAATATATTAGAGTTTTGCAGGAAGCGCAGTCTGCTATACAAGATAGATTGGCTGATTTGAGGCAGAGAAGTTCAGCCAGAGCGCGAGCATTGATTGATGAGGTTAATACATTTTTGCCAGCGGAAATCGCGCGGGTTGAACAAGGCGGCGAGTTAAGTGTAGAAACTTTTCATAAAATAAGGTCAAACGGAAAATATGACTTGGCAGAAATGGCAAAGGATATTTGGTCTAAATTAAGTCCAGAGCAAAAATTAATACTTGTCGGAGACAAGGCCGGCATTTTAGGCAAGGCGAAATCTGGAGCAGACAAGGTTTGGATTGCTCAAAATGGCAGTCATTTGCTTTTACTGGAGCAAGCTGGTGAACAGGGTTTTGATTATCAGCCGAATTATACTTTCTTTGTTAATGAAAATAATGAATTAAAGATGTCTGATAAGATTGGCAAGTCTTATGAGATTAATTTTCTGCCTGATTTTTTAAATCAGCTGGCTGGAAAATAAGACTGATAAAATTTATTTAATAAAACCTGCTCACAGCAGGTTTTATTTGTGGAAAATACCAGAGGATGTGGTTTTACTGGTTGAATTCGTTGTCCACAACAAGGCCTTGACAAGTTTTTGTAAATATGCTATAATTACTCGTTATTTACAAAATAGACTATTAGTTTCTTGGCAGAGAGAGCCTTGAAATAGCGGGTTTTAAGCCAAAAATACCCTATTTCAAAACTCTCTCATAGAGAGTTTTTTATTTGCTATTTTAAGGCTAGGGCAAGGTCCTCTGACCTGGGGATAGCAAATATCCCAGTGAGTTCTTTATAACTTACAAAAACGTAAATTTTAGTCTAGTTTTCCTCGCAAGCAAAGAGAGGTTTATATATAAACAATTCTTTGGTTGCGAGGGATTGCCCCGTGAAGGGGCAACGGTCGTAAGACCAACTAGGCTGGATAGGATGTCTGGCATAGGTTGCCCTTTCGCGGCTAATTGGTTTTTTTTGCCCGGTTGTTAAGTCAATCGGGCGGGAGGTTGTTATGAGTGAAGAGAATAAAGAAAAGGGGGGGGGATCTTCCCCCGTGAGGGCCGCAATGGCGGCCCTGGCCGTGGCCATTGCCGTGGCCCTGGGCATATCCATCACGGCCTTGTCGGTGAAAGCCGACCGGGCCGACATGGAGGCCTTGGAGGCCGCTCTGGCCACCAAGGCCGAGGCGGCCAACGTGGCCGCGGCCTTGTCAGCGAAGGCTGACAATGCCGACATGGAGGCCCTGGAGGCCTCCATGGTCACCAAGGTCGATAAGGCCGACATGGAGGCCCTGGCCCAGGCCCTGTCGGCCAAGGCCGACCGGGCCGAGGTGGCCAAGGCCACCAAGGCCCTGTCCAGACGCATCGACCGAAAGGTTGATGCGGTCTGGACTGACCTGGCCCTTCGGGGCCAGGAGGACCAGAAGCTCCGCAAGAGGATTGCGGAGCTTCACCCCCCTGCCGAGGGGGGGGGCCATGCCGCTGCCGATGCCGCCCCGGCCGGGGGCACGGTCACCGTGCAGGTGACCGACGCCACCGAGGCCCCCGCCCCGGCCACACAGGACTTTGTCCTGAGGGCCGAGATCCCGGTGCAGTGTGCCGAAGGTACCTGCACCATCGGCGCCAAATAGGCGCGGCAAGCAGGTTCCTCTCTCCTGTTGGGCAAAAAAGAGAGGCAGGTAAGCTTGATCTTATGAACGGCTTCCCTGGGTGATAGACTCTGGCAAAGTCTATTGCTGAAATTGTTCTTTAAAAGGAGGGTTTGGGGACGTGTGAGATTGTATCAAACACGTCCCCACCCAAAATTTGTTCATCATTTTTGTGGTGAACAGATAGAAAGGTAAAAATTGAAAATGTCATTCTGACCCTGAACGATA
>CAZRZS010000026.1:0-9867 GCA_964604685.1 uncultured Gammaproteobacteria bacterium | reverse complement strand
GAGCGTTCGGTTTTCTGCTCCGCCTTTGGCGGAGCAATCAGTCGGAGTTTTGCTCAAAAAAGGTTCGCACTTCGTTCAGTAATTGCGACAAACAAAAAACCGCGTTAACGCGGTTTTTTAGTTTTTAATATTAGATGTTCAAATCATCTACTGCGCTAGTATCAACCTCATCAGTTGTTGTAGGACGAGGTCTAGGACCACGGCCACCTTCTGGTTCGTTGATCTTTAGGTTAACGCGAGCATTGTTCTTAGCACCAACAATTTTCAGTAAAGTGCGAACAGCGCGGGCAGTCTGACCTTGACGGCCAATAACGTAACCCATGTCACTTGGATTGATATCCAAGGTAAGTAAGACACCACGTTCATCAACGGTACGTGTTGACTTAACATCGTTAGGGTTATTCACGATTGCCTTGATAATAATCTCAAGAAATTCTTGATCTTGCTCCATATTCTTGTGAATCTAAATTAATTTAAATGAACTGTCGACAATGAGGTTTTACCTCTCCAGTTCTGTGAAACAAATTATATCACAGTTGAAAATACCTGTCAATGGTTATGTGCATAACATAACAGCCCCTTGGGGGCTGTTATGTTATTCTTCTTTTGACTTCTCTTCAGTTACGGTTTCTTCGGGTTTACTTTCCTCAATAGGTTTTTCCTTAGGCACGGCAGCCTTGGCTTCAACTTCGGCTTTCTTTTTATCTATTTTAGCTTGACGCTTATTTGTAATCACAACTGATTTCTTTTTGTCACCAGTGACAAGACCAACTTTGATTAAAAGATTATGGACAGTATTAGAAGGTTGAGCACCTTTGTCTAACCAATATTTAATTTTGTCTTCTTTAATTTCTAAAGTCTTATCTTTAGATAAAGGATTATAATGACCTAAAATCTCCAAACTATCACCTTGAGTATCTTTGGCATTTTCAGAAATAACCAAACGATAGGTTGGTTGTTTCTTCTTGCCAATACGTTGTAATCTGATGGCTAACATAATTTATATATAATAGCTTATAAACGAGAGCTGTGACGGTTTATAAGTGACCTGCATTATAATACAAAATAAAAAAACTGTCAAGTTACAGTTTTATGATTGTTAAAGTAAAGTACAAAAGCTTATTCAAGCTCTGTTTCCGCCACTTTTTCCGCTTCAGACAATTTCACACTCAAAAGATGAGAAATACCTTCATTTCCCATGGTCACGCCATAAAGGGCGTCGGCCGCATGCATAGTTACCCTATTATGGGTAATGACAATAAATTGTGACTGTACAGCCAACTCATGCAATATCTTATTAAACCTCTCCGTATTAGCTTCATCCAAAGCAGCTTCAACCTCATCTAAAACTACAAAAGGCGAGGGATTGGTATATAAGACGGCACAAAGTAGAGCTAGAGAAGTTAGAGTTCTTTCACCGCCAGACAAAGCTTGTAAATTCTTAATCTTCTTGCCCGGTGGGCAAGCAACTACATCAATGCCCATAAGCAACTTATCGCCTCTTTTTCTAACTGGTTTGACTTCTACAATTACCTCTTCATCATCTACTTCTTCATCAACTTCACCATAGAGTTCCACCAGGTCAGCTTTGCCTCCTTCAAATAATAATTCAAAATAGCGGGCAAATTCTTTTTTAATTTGTTTAAAAGCTTTGTCCCGTTTTTTCTTCATAATTTCATCTAATTCTACTACGAGTTTTTCCAAATTTTCTAAAGCTTTTTGTAAATCATCTAACTGGGTGGCTAAAAAATCATGGCGTTCTTTGGTTTCCTGATATTCAGCAATAACCTCATCATCAATACCTCCAATCAAAGACAATTGATACTTCATTTTTTGAATTTCTTGCTGCAACAATTCCAGACCATCAATATCAATAATTTTAACACCTCGTTCACTAATGGCTGACAGCGCTATATGCATTTCTTGATAAACTTCTTGGGCTAAATCTTCTTGTTTAGTTTCTAATTTGGCCACGGCCACGCGCTTTTGATTACGCTCATCAACAATCTTATTCAAACTCCATTGCTCGGCCTGCATGATTTCTTGCAATTCAAAAATTCTTTGCTTTTTGCTTTCTTCCTGTTTGTTAAAATCGCCAATTTTGTTCTCCATATGTTGTAAATCTCTGTCCAAAGCAATAATTTGTTTATCCAAACCGTCTTTTTGCTGGCTAATCCCCCGCAAGCTTTGGCCGTACTCTTCTGGGCTCATCTCATGTTGAGCCAACTCTTGCTGTAAAGAAGCCAATTCACGATCTAAATCTTGTTTTTGCCGTCCTAATAAATCTGCCTTGCCTCCAGCTAAATGGACTTGAGATTGGAGTTCATGCAAACCTTCTTGAGCTTTTTCATAATTTCTTTCAGCCTCACCCAACTTTTTCTGCCAGTCTTCTAATTCTTCTTCCTGAGAACCCAAATTACCAGCTAATAAAAAAGAGGAATCGCCATAGGAAAAACTTAAACCTCTATTTTGGCCTTTTTTACGATAGCCACCCTTCATACTACCGGAAACTTCAACAATATCACCAGTCAAAGTCACCATCCGCACCCGGCCAATGCCAATAACTCGCGCCACATTCATATCTTCTACAATCAAGGTATTGCCTAAAGCATAGGAAAAAATATCACTAAACTTATTATCAAATTTAACTAAATCTACAGCCAGACCATGAACACCTTTTTTATTTATCAACCCTTGGACGTCTTGAGACATCAGCCTTGGCTTAATCTTATTCAAAGGCAAAAACGTGGCTATACCTAGTTGTTGCCGACGTAAATATTCAATGCAAGTTTGAGCTGTCCTATCATTATCCACAATAATAGAGGACAAGTGGTTACTGCCAGCTACATCCAAGGCTAAACGATATTTTTCGTCAACTTCACCTAATTGGGCGACTGTGCCATAGATATTGCCCAAACGATGCCGTTCTTCCAAGACTGCCTGGACAGCTTTCAAACCAGAATATTGTAAAAAGGATTGCTCGCTCTTCAATTGCATCAGGCGTTGCTCAATATTGACAATCCGCCCGCGAACTTCTGTTCTCTCAACCATCATTTTTTCTATTTTCTGCCGCTGATTTAAAATCTGAGCAGCAGATTTTTCTACCAAATTCTCGGCTTCAGTTAAATCTCGTGCTAGTTTTTCCTGCGCTATTTGTAATTCAGAAATCTTTTTTTGCAGCCAGCCAACATTTTGTTTACCAGCCTTAGAATATTCTGTCTGTAATTTACCAGCCAAAACCGCTTGTTCGCGTTCCAATGTATTTTTTTCACGGACAATATCTCGGTATTTTTGCTGCAATTGGGCAAAAACCTCCTGCCGAGATTCTTCTCGAGCTAATTTGCCTAATTCTTCTTGTAGACTGGATAACCTTTGTGAAGCTGCCGCATATTCTTTATTAATCCCTGCCAACTCACTATTCAATTCATCCAGCTGGCTCTGATTGTATTTATATAAAGTTGTATAATATTGTTCTTGGGCTTCACGTAGCTGCAATTCAACGTCCTGGCGTTTTTCCAATTTTTTCACTTGGCGCGACAAAGACCGCAGGCGTGGAGCAACTTCATTTAAAAGTAAATCGGCCTGGTCAAGATTCTCCCGCGTGCGGTGTAATTTCAAGGCTGCTTGATGACGTTTAATCTGAAATTCTTTAATACCGCACGCCTCATCAAAAAAATCTTTTCTTTCCTGAGGTGTCTGCAACAATAAGCGATCAATCATACCTTGTCCAATCACGCCATAGGAGCTTTGGCCGAATTGGGCTTTGGCTAAAAGCAATTGCAGATCCAGCAAACGGACGCTCTTACCATTAATTATATATTCACTATCGCCAGAACGGTAATAACGGCGAGTAATAACTAATTCTTCAAAATCAATCGGTAATTTGCCATCAGTATTATCCAATGTCAAAGTCACTGAAGCCAGACCCATTTTACCTTTGCTTTCTGAACCGGAAAAAATAATATCCTCGCCCTTTTTGCCACGTAAAGTCTTCATGCTCTGTTCCCCCATAACCCAGCGTACGGCATCAACAATATTGCTCTTACCCGCCCCATTAGGGCCAACTACTCCCGTTATACTATATCGCCCATTATTATTTTTCATAAATTCTAAAACAGTCTTTTGGGAAAAAGACTTAAAGCCATGCATTTCCAGGCTTTTAAGATACATAAAATATATAAGAATTATACCATTTTTAGAAAAAAAATCCAAAAAAAAAGTTGACAAGCTTCACCCTCTAGGGTATAATAACCAACTTTAAAAAATCTATGCCCCATCGTATAGCCAAGACAATATATAATGAGATTATTAAAGCAGACAAAATTCTGCTAGTTTGTCATCAAAATCCTGACGGCGATGCTTTGGGTTCAGTCTCTGCCTTGGGCTATTTTTTAAATGGTATAAACAAAATCTATAACAATTTTTGTTTGACTAAGCCTTCCCACAAGCTCAATTCTCTCCCCCACCTCATGTCTTTATCCGCGGATCCACAAATTTGGGAACAAAAACATGATCTTATCATCGTCCTTGATTCTGGCGATTTAGATTACGCTGGAGTGGCAAAATACATTAATAAACTAAATCACGACCCAATAATTGTGAATATTGACCATCATGCCAGCAATAACCGTTTTGGACAACATAATTTAGTCATTACTACAGCTTCTGCCACCACGGAAATCCTTTATCAGTTTTTTAAATATAATAATATTATAATTAATAAAAACATGGCCGTGGCCCTGCTCACTGGTTTGATTACTGACACGGAAAATTTTTCCAATCCCGGCACCACAATTAATTCTTTAAAAATTGCTTCTGAACTAATTCATCAGGGAGCGAATTTCAATTTAGTTAAAACCTGGTTTATTCGCGACAAATCTATTTCAGCTTTAAAACTCTGGGGTTCAGCTCTATCACGTCTAACCAAACATAAGACCTTAGATATAATTTACACCTACATTACCCACCAAGATATCATTGAACATGGTGTCAGTGATATAGAAAGCGAAGGTATAGCCAATTATTTAAATAATTTAAATGAAGGCCGGGCTGCTTTAATTTTAAAAGAAATGCCTAATGGTAAAATCAAGGGCAGTTTTCGCACTACTCATAATGATGTGGATGTTTCCCAAATGGCCCAAGCATTGGGTGGCGGCGGCCATAAAAAAGCTTCTGGCTTTACTCTAGATGGAACGATTGAAACTGCGTTTGAACAAATCTGGTCCACCCTTGCCAAAGTTTAAAAATGGTATATAATATATATGTATGATAAAAGTTGATGAATTACAATCACAATTACTCATCCCTACGGTAATTGAAAAATCTAGCCATGGTGAACGCGCCTATGATATTTATTCACGTCTTCTAAAAGACCGCATAATTTTTTTAGGCACAGGCATTGATGATCATATTGCCAATACAGTAATTGCCCAAATGCTTTTTTTGGAAAACCAAGATCCAGACAAGGATATTAAGTTGTATATAAACTCACCGGGTGGCTCTGTCACTTCAGGTATGGCTATCTATGACACCATGCAATATATTAAGCCAGATGTTTCCACAATTTGTATTGGGATTGCCGCCAGCATGGCTTCCGTACTTTTAGCCGCCGGTGCTAAAGACAAAAGATTCTGCCTACCAAATGCTGAAGTTATGATCCATCAAATCATGGGTGGTATGCAGGGCCAGGCCAGTGATATTAAAATCCATGCCGAAAGAATTCTACGCCTAAAAGACAAACTCAATGAAATCCTGCAAACCCACACTGGTAAAGATCTAAAAGAAATTGAAAAAGATTCAGACCGTGATTACTTTATGACAGCTGAGGAAGCAGTGAAATATGGACTGGTGGATAAGGTGATTAAATAAAATATATTAAATTAAAAAATCCAGTTAAATTAAATGACTGGATTTTTTAATTTTCTCTATTATTTAAAAATAAAACCAAGAATATTATCCCCAGTTAAGACCCTTGACAAAAATCTTTAAATATAGTATAATACGTAGTTCGTAGTAAAAAATGATGTCGTATATAGACAAAATTTAGCTAAATTTAGCCAAATTTAACTCTATATTCACAACCCTAATCATGTAACGGGAAACGAGGCTATAGAGACAGTACATATTTAGATCCAGAATATTATCGTTTAAGTATGTATCTCTCTGTATCCACGACAAGCATGGAGGCGTGGCATAGGCTTAAGCAGGCTCAGGCTCGTTTTAGACCTAAATCACGCCTTCTTGGATGCAGTATTGGAGGGAGTACCTCCTAAAAAGAAGACCCGCCTTATGGCGGGTTTTTATTTGTCTTAACCTTCAACTATTGGATTCTCCTCACTGACTTCTTCTTCTACAATAGACGCACATTCCTCATCCCCTTCTTCGCAGGCTTTTTTCTCTACCCCAATCAAACATATTTCTGGCAACGGCCTGTAATGGCTTTCATAGACTGTTTCTTCTTTTTCTTTATTCACAAACTCCCGAGTATAGGTAAAAATAGCATCAGCTCCAAAAAAAGCATGCTGACATTCTTTTTCACCAGGTTCTAAATCAGTAGTCTCAATATCTTTTTTTTCACCATAAGGCAACCAGCGTTGAATAACCGGCGTGGAATAATATCCTTTACGACCGTCATTAGTACCCCAAAGAGTAAAATACAATTTTCCATTATATGTATCCATCTCAGTTTGAATAAGAACGTAATTGCCCGTATCATTTAAAAATTTAAAATCCGGCGCCGGATCATAAACCGTGGCGTCTGTGCCGGGGTTGCCATTAATCAGGTCATTATAATATGATACCACCAAAGAGTGGTTGCGCCGCGCAGTTATTTTCATGCCCGCATTCATAGCCATGCGAAACAAAGTGGTACCAATCTGGCAAAGACCGCCGCCAACCTCTGGCTTAATTTCATCACCCTTAATAACTAATTCTGGCAAATAACCGCCGGCTTCAGTAAACGGCCGGGTATAAGTAAGTGTGGAAAATTCTTCGCCAGGCTTAATTAAAACCCCGTTAAGCTTATTAACAGCATTACGAATATTTAAAATCCGATTACGGGGACTGCCAGAAAAATCTGACACGCCAATACCAAGAACTTCTGTAATGCCTAAATCATTGACATCGCCAGTTTTGACATTTGGCTCAACCTGTTCAATTACTAAAGGTACAACTTTAATTAAGCCCTCATCATGCCAGGTCCGGCCTAGAATCGCCTTATTAATCTCAAAATATGTCGCTTCCATGTCTAAGACAATACCCGGACGTGAACCTTGAAATTCTAATACTCTGCCATTTTCCATTTTAAATTTAGCCTCTTGCGCTTCTATAGTAACTTTAGGGACGATCCTGTCTTTTAAATATAAATTAACAAACTCTTGCCTTAAACCAAAGCCAAAACCTTCCTCAGTCGGCTGGACTTCTAACCAACGTCTTAACTCTTCAGTGCCAATCCACCATTCATATTGCCAGCGAGTATGAGGATCCATATAGGTCAACTGCAAACCATCATCATCAAAAACTGCTGGCAGACGTCCCTCGATACTTTCTACATTGGCTCTAACTACCAAAGGTTCTTGAACTTGCATAGGTATTTTCACCTCGACTACTTCTAAACGTGTCCAAGCCTGAGCGATTTTTTCAATGGCTGTTTCATAACGAAAAATCAATCCAGATGAAGATGTCGTGATCTCATAATTAAGCGGCGTCAACGAAGTAATCATCACCGAAGCATTAGCTGGTTTGATTTCATATGGCTTTAATTTATCCTGTAAAATTTTTAAAAATTTCTCTCTATCAACAAAAACATTGACTAAAGTTAAACGGGTTTTAAACAAATAAGTATTTACTGCTTTCCAACCTTGAACCAAAATATTTCCCGATTTATTATACCCCAACAATCTATCCAATTCGGCTTCCACATCCAGTTGAATCAATTCAATAGAACTATCTTTACTAACTAAAACAGGATAAATAGTCAAAGTTTTTTTACCGCCATCAATTACATAATTAAAATGCAAACCTTCACTAACTAATTTATCTTCCATTTTTTCTAAATAAGCTTTCAATTCAGCCCTATTCAAACCGCCAATTGGCACTTCAGCAATATAAACACCTGGCAAAACCTGTTCATCATAACTTTTAGCATAAGCCATAAGGCCAACCAAAAGTATGCCAATGCTGACAATGATAATTAATAAAATAAGCCAAACACGGCGCCAGGAAAATGACGCCGGCATTTTTTGTAAAATCTTTTGTATTTTTTCCGGCATATCAATCCTCAACAATAACCACAGGAATTTTAGTATCAATTTTTTGTTTCGGAATTTTAATAGTCAGCACCCCATTATTATATTCCGCTTTTGAAAGATCGCCTTTAATATCAACCGGTAAAACCACTGTCCGGGAAAATTTACCCCAAAAACATTCTTGATGAAAATATTTACTGCCAGAAAAAGGTGACTTGCGTTCTCCGCGAATAGTCAACAAATCGTGATATAGATAAACTTCAATTTTATCCGACATGGCTCCAGCCATGGTAGAGATAACTATTACTTCCTTTTCAGTCTGAGCTACATCTATAGCTAATTGGCCTTCTTGATGCTCTTCAGGCCAATTTTCAGGCAAAGCTAAATTAGACGGCTGGGCTTTAACCTGCGCCGGCTGGCTACCTACTGAATGTAAAATCATTTCAAAAACATCAGTTTTGGAATTTTGCGGTTTTAAATTCATAATTATATTATACCAAAAAAACCAACAAAAAAACACCCTTGTCAAGGTGAAACTGCGGAAGGGGGCGAATTCCCTCTCTAATACCACCTCAAATAAATCTAAGGCCACATATGGCTGATCTTCTCCAGAAGCGGTTCTACTTTTGTCAGAACGTTAATCACAAACTCGCTATCCCTATCAACATTACCTACATCCGGACCCAAGGTATTTCGTACCGCTTCGTATGTTTTAGCTAGCTCAAGATAAGCGTTCGCGAGATCGCTGTGGCCTCGTTTAGTTAATGAACGAGATAGTGAGATTGTTGCTGGAATATCCAAGGTAAAAGTAAAATGAAGTAGGTCGCCTCCGTTTTCAATATAGGCGATTGTTTTTTGTAAATTCCCGGCGGCTTCTTGAGCGTTTTTCTTATTTTCCCCATAAACCTCGGCCTCTGATTTGCGCGGTCCTGTTTTTTCAAACCAGTAAAACTCATTGGTTAACCTACCGCTGTTATTAAAAAATTGGTCATAAGTAATATATTTCGCGTCGTAAGGAACCGGCGGAGTCATAAAATCTCTTCCCTCCGCATCTACTTGTGAAATTACGGACTTGCTTTCTGAAACAATCCACAAACCGCCTTGGTCGTATCCTACCACCGTTGAAAAATCACTATTATAGTTTATGGTCGGAACAATTCCCGCCGAAATAAGCCGTTTCATAAAGGCGAGCTGTTCTTTCATTGTCTTAAAGTATATAAAGTTGCGCGGATCAATGTCGGGATATACGCTTCGCGGAGGCCAGTTTGGATTTGTCGCGCCATGATATGCCGTGTATCCAAGATTTGTAAAAGCGTGAATTTGGTTTAGGCCCGGGCCCCATCTTTCTAATTCGTTTCTATTAGCCATAAATAAGGTCGGTCGGCCATAAAAAACAAAAGTGTCAAAATCAATGTCCGGCTCAAGATATTTTATGAGTCCCGAAGAAGACTGAAGCCAACAAAATCCTCCAATACCCGGAATACGGTACCCCTGAATTGGGTACTTAATCTCCGGTAGTGGAGTTTCTGGAAGCTCGGTCTTCATATTGGACGCAAGCCACGCCTGGTCTTTTCTGTATTCGGCCTCATTCGGCAATAACCCGCGCCCAACTGTAAATAAA
>CAZRZS010000025.1:0-10233 GCA_964604685.1 uncultured Gammaproteobacteria bacterium | reverse complement strand
TAATCTCTTGAGGGTTTTCTTCATAAGGGTCTTCATCTGTAACCATAAAAATATCGGCCCGCTCCCCTACCAGTTTGCCAATTGTCCGACGTCTGACTTTATCACGGCCTCCACCAGTTGAACCGCAAACATGAATAATTCTACCACTAGGTTTAATTAAAGCCACTACCTCATATAGTTTTTGCAAAGCCACTGGCTCAAAAGCATAATCCACTATAACCTGAAAACCATGCTTGACCGCCTCAGAAATAAATTCAATCCTGCCTGGAGCTGATAATAAATTTTTAAAAGCCTGTTTAATTTTTTCTTCACTAACTTTTAAACTCTTGACAATGGTAACTACTGCAGCTAAATTTTCCGCATTATGTTCACCATACAAAGGCGCCCAATAATTTACCCCTGCCAAACTAAAACTTAGGCCTTCTTTATTAGCTTTAACTTCTGCAACTTTAAATTTTAATTTCTGAACAAATGGAAATTGTAAAAATTCATCAGCATATTCACTTTGACCATTAACTATGGCGACTTTCCCCTGTCTCTTCACTTTACAATTGCTAACATATTTAAAAATATCCAACTTAGCCTGTTTGTAATTCTCAAAACTGCCATGAGACTCAATATGTTCTGGATAAAAATTCGTTAAGACAATGATATCGTAATTTATATATTGATGCCGATGCTGTAATCTGCCTTCAGAAGTGGTTTCAACAATGGCTATATCACATTTTTTATCTAGCATGACCCGTAAATATTTTTGAATCTGCATCTTGCCTAGCATGGTCATTTTTTGATCATTGAGTTTTTCTTCTCCAGCCACATAAAAATCTACCGTAGACAATGAACCAACTATATACCCAGCCTGTTCTAAAACTTGGCGTAAAAAATGAATCACACTGGACTTTCCAGTAGTGCCAGTAATGCCAATCACCAATAATTCTTCTGAAGGGTATTTATACTTAAAAGCACCATACCAAGCATAAAAAAAATGCAATAAATTTTTGATTTTTTTTAACATAATCAATAAAAAATTATGCCCATAAACTTAATTCATAAATAACTTGTTCCAATTTCCGAACTGCTTGTTTAGCCTGGTCAAACTTGGTGCGTAAATAGCTAGTCAAATTGAATTCAATTAATTCACCAATAATACTCTGCGCCATTTGCGCGCATTTTTTGGTTGTCTTCACATCTTTATTAGTTGCGGCCTTGACGCCATAGCGCAACAATTCACCAGGCACATCACATAATCCAGCTAGATAAATTTCGCCTGGAATATCTAATTCTTTTATTTCACCAATTTTGCCAGTGGTAAGAAAGCTATACAACAACTTAGCTTCTACATATTCTTCCAAACTAGCTTTATAAGCGCCTTCGGCTTGCATTTGAGATTCTTTACTGTACTTCTTATTCAACTCTTTTAAAATTCTTTCCACTATGGCTAATTTTTGCTTGGCTTCTTTGGTGTTGTCGCGGTGCAAAGCAAAGATAACGCGCTTGGCCTGGTGCAAGGCTTCATTGGCTTTAGCTATCACCTCCATACGCACCTTATGATAACTATGCAATTCTTTTTTTATTTTCCCCAAATTTTTCTTATTTAGCATAGATTTTATGATTATTTTTAACTAAAAATATACCTTTGACTAATTCAATTAAAGCCACATTAAGTAAACCAAACAATACCATAATTAACCAGTGTTGCCAAGACAAAGCTACGGTGCGCAACAGGAGTTGTAGGGGTGGAAAGTAAACAGCCCCAATCAACAACACCCAGCCTAGAAGCAAAGCCAAATTCAAATATTTATTACTAAAGGGATTAATCCGCCAAACCATGCGACGCATGGTTCGCACGGAGTAGATATATAACAAAGAATCAATACCTAGGCCAACGAAAATAATGGTACGGGTTAAAGCTAGATCTGCCGTAACTTTCCAAAAATACAAGAAAATACCAAAGAGAACTAAATTGGAGACAATGCTGATAATAGCAATCATAATCTTCATTTCTTTATCAATCAGTGACTCACCCTGTCGCCGAGGTGGTTCAGACATATTCTCCTTATCACCACGGTCAAAGGCCAAGGCCATATTGGGAAAAGAATCCTCAATCAAGTTAACCCATAAAATTTGTACAGCTGACACCGCTAAAGGCAAACCTCCAAGTAAACAGCCAGCGATTAAGATTACCTCTGCCAAACTGCCGGACAATAAATACAATACTACTTTTTTAATATTCTGGTAAATTCCTCGGCCTTCTTCTACTGCACCCACAATCGTACTAAAATTATCATCCATCAAGACTATATCTGAAGTTTCTTTGGCCACGTCTGTGCCTGAACCTAGAGCCACGCCAATATCTGCACCTTTCAAAGCTGGAGCGTCATTGACGCCATCACCAGTCATGGCCACGACCTCGCCATTGGCCTGAAAAGCCTGGACAATGCGAATCTTGTGTTTAGGATCTACTCGAGCGAAGATATATGCGTTTTTAATAGCTTGACACAATTCATCATCAGACATAACCTCTAATTCCTGCCCCTCTATAATCTCTTCATCACCATGAGGAATACCCAAATCTGCGCCAATGCTCTGAGCCGTGCGCAAATGATCACCAGTAATCATAACCACGCGGATGCCAGCTCTCTTGGCCAAGTCAATGGTTTCCTTAACATCAGGTCGTAGAGGATCTGACAAGGCCACTAAGCCAACTAAAACCAAATCAAATATGTCTTTCTCAGCTAATTCCGTCTTATCACCTTTCTCCACCTTGTAGGCCAAAGCCAAAACTCGCAAGCCCTTGCTCGTCAAATCTTTTTCTTGTTCTTTAAACCAAGCTAATTTCTTCTCAGTTAATTTTTTAGCTTCACCATTTTTTTCATAATATTCACAACGTTTTAATAATACTTCCGAAGCACCTTTGACATAAATTTCTGTCTCACCATCAATCTTATGCAGAGTGGCCATAAATTTACGGCTACTATCAAAAGGCAGTTCAGCTAAGCGATCCATGACTGCTTCCAAATGTTGTTTTTGCAAACCAGCTTTCATCCCGGCATAAAGCAAACCAGTATCAGTAGTATCACCAATTAATTGCCACTCACTTTCCTCAGCTTCAGGATTTTCTAACAAGCCATTATTGGCTAAAACTCCAATACGGAGGGCTTTATATGCATCAGGATGACGTGATTTTTCTTTTAAATCAAGTACACCTAATTCTTCAAAATTTAAATCATCTCTATCCATGATTAATCTCGTCACTCGCATTTTACCTTCAGTTAAAGTTCCTGTTTTGTCTGTACAAATAACTGAGACTGAACCTAGGGTTTCGGCCGCAACCAATTTTCGCACCAAAGCATTGCGCTTTAAAATATGTTGCATGCCAATGGCTAGGATAACAGTTAGAGAAATAACTAAACCTTCGGGTATAGCGGCCACAGCCACAGCAATGGCTGTCTCAAACATTTCAAACAAGCCATGATGCTCAGAGGGATTAAAAACACCGAGCAAAAAAATACCTAAACAGATAAACAACACAATAATACCAATGACCTTGGCTAAACGAGATAATTGATCTTGCAATGGCGTACTCTCTTCATGGGTAGTTTTAATTAATTTAGCAATCTTACCGACCTCTGTTTCTCCACCAGTAGTCGTCACCAAGACTTTAGCCCTGCCATTGACCACGACTGTACTCCGAAAAACCATATTTACTCTATCCCCCACTGGCACTTCTTTTTTAATAATTTTAGTATTTTTAATTATTGGTTCTGCTTCACCAGTCAAAGTTGCTTCATTTATTTGCAAATCTATTTGTTCTAAAATTCTACCATCAGCCTGAATTTTATCCCCAGCTTCAATTAACAAAATATCTCCGGGCACAAGTTCTGCACTTGAAATCTGCTGTTTACGTCCATTGCGAATGACTAGCGCTTTATAAGCCACCATGTTCCGTAACTTAGATAATGCCCTGTTAGCCTTATCTTCTTGAAAAAAACCAACAATGGCGTTAACACCAACAGTGATAAAAATCACAGTCATGTCAATAAATTCACCTAAAATACCGCTAATAATACCAGCTAGGGTAAGGATAAGAAGAAGGGATGATTTCCACTGCTCCAAAAATATCTTCAGACGCGTGACTTTCTCTCCAGCTCTAGGTAAAACATTCTCACCATACTTGTCTAAATGCTTTTTTACCTGTTTAGCTGCCAGGCCACTCTCCGAGGCCTGTAAAGTAGCTAAAATTTGTGTTATACTTTGTCTATAATAATCCATAAACTAGATCAATTTCTTGACTTATTTTTGCAAATAGTATATCATATTAGCGTTTTAATCTAAAGGCCCGGTAGCTCAGCCTGGTACCTGCCTCTACCTATCGGCAGACAGGTGCCGGCAGGCAGGGAGCAGTTGCCTTTTAAGCAAAATATGTATAGTATTTATGCTATTAAAAGTGAAGTCGATGGTAGAATATACGTAGGCATGTCAAAAGACATTGATTCAAGAATAAAACAACATAATTTAGGACAAGTCTTTTCTACAAAAGGATACCGGCCTTGGAAACTAATATATACTGAATCAGTGGGAACACGCGAAGAATGTCATAAAAAAGAAAAATATTATAAGAGTGGTTGTGGAAAAGAATTTCTAAAAAAATTAAAAACAAATAAATAACAAGGCCCGGTAGCTCAGCCTGGTAGAGCAGTTGCCTTTTAAGCAAATGGTCCTGGGTTCGAATCCCAGCCGGGTCACACCAACAAAAAATTTGGAGAATAAAAAAATACCCGATTAATCACCGGGTATTATATTTTTGGAGGGTGGTAGTAACCAAAAAACACCCCCCTTTCTTTAATTTTTGTCATTGCAGTGGCGGTCCTCCATACGCCCTACAGAGTACTCGTACTATGAAAAACTCCCAAACTTTAATTATAAAAAATTAAACTAACTTGGCCACAATCGCTAAAACCTCTTCCTTTTTAGCCAAGGGCATCAACTTCTGCAACTGTTTACCCAGTTGTTTTTGTTTGATTTCGTCAGCCAGCAATTCACGGATGACTTTGGCTAAATAGTTACCATCGGCAGTTTTTTCATTGACTAAAATAACAGCTCCGGCTTTTTCCAAAAACTTAACATTTTCCTCTTGGTGACCAGGTTTAGGAATCAAAATGGCTGGCTTGCCTAGGGCCGCAATCTCGGTAATCGTGCCAAAACCGCCGCGAGAAATCACAATATCAGCGGCAGTATAAGCATCTTTCATTTCCTCAGTAAAAAACTGATGAACTTGATAATAGTCAAAGTACTTAACGGCTCGTTCCACCAAATCCTGTGGTCGTTCTCTACCTGACAAGTGAATAACTTGGGCAAAACCCTTTAAATGCTGAACTGACTGGGTAATTAATTGATTGACCCGCATAGAACCAGTGCCTCCACCTGTAGCAAAAACAACTGGTAATTTCTCAACTAGATTAAATCTTTTATGCGCGCTACTAATCATGCCCTCAAAAATCTCTGCGCGCACAGGATTTCCCAGCCAGATTGTTTTTCTTTTAGAAAAATCTTTTAGATTACTCTCTAAAGCCGTAGTAATAACCTTGGCTACTGGAGCCATAACTTTGTTTGCCAAACCAACTCTGACATCCTGTTGATGTACCCAAGTGGGTACCCCCCAAAACCAAGCCGCCCAGTGCAATGGAACAGAGATAAAACCCCCGGCTGAAATACAAAGACTGGGATCTTCTTGCCACATTAATTTCAAAGATTGAAAAAAACCAATGATAATACGGAAAATATCCACTACATTCCATAAAGATAAATAACGGCGAAATTTGCCTGAAGTGAAAGTTGTAAATTTAATTTCCTTTTCTTCTATTAATTTTCTTTCTGGGCCAGTTTTAGTACCCACCCATAAAAATTCCGCTTCCTGATATTCCGTTTTAAGCATATCATAAACAGCCAGCAAGGGCGTGACTGGGCCTAAAGTACCACCACCAGAAAATATAATTTTAAGTTTGTCGGGCATGTTTAGAAATATTAATTAAGATCCCCGCGCCAGCCATAACAATCATCAAAGCCGTGCCGCCATGGGAAATAAATGGCAAAGGCACGCCGGTTAGAGGTAAAACTCCAACCATAGCGCCAATGTTTAAAAATGACTGGGTGACAATCCAAATGATTATACCGCCAACCAATAAACGGCTAAAATAATCCGGCGCTTGCTTAGCCAACATTAAACCACGAGAAGCAATTAAAATCAATAAAATCACTAATCCAAAGGCAAACAAGAAACCCATTTCTTCAGCAATTACCGCATAAATGCTGTCTGCATGCACTTCCGGCAAATACTGAAATTTTTGCAAAGAATGACCTAAACCGCGGCCAAAAAAACCGCCAGAGCCGATGGCCAAAAAAGCCTGATTAATATGATAGCCAACACCTTGGGGATCAAGTTCCGGATGTAAGAGAGTGGCAAACCGAGCTGCTCGGTATGGCGCCACGGCAATCATCAAAGCAAAAGCGACAATGCCAGTCCCAGCCAAGGCTGCAAGGTGCTGCAACTTAGCCCCACCCAAAAACAACATAGCGAAAAGAATGGCGAACAGAATTGAAAGAGTCCCAATATCTGGTTGTAGAACCACCAAAACCAATGGCACAGCCCCAAAACCTAAAACTACTAAAAAACCTTTTTTAAAATTTCCCAATTTTTCCCGTTTATCTACTAACAGCCAAGCTAAAAAAACAATTAACCCCAATTTAGCAAACTCAGCTGGCTGAAAAGACTGACCCCAAAGTTTTATCCAGCTTTGTGAACCCGTGTCAAAATCATCACCAACGCCAGGAATAAAAACCAAAATAAGTAATAAGAGAGAAAAGATGAAAAAAGGCAAACTAATTTTCTTCCAGACTAAATAATTCATTTTGGCGAAAAAATAAAAAAGAATAATACCTGGCAAAACGCCATACAACAATTGGCGCTTGATATAATAGAAGCGATCACCAAATTTTTCAAAACCAACAGCTGAACTAGCTGAAGTCAGCATAACTAAGCCAAAAGCCAATAAAATTAAAAAATAAGTCAATAACACGTAATCAGCTTTTCTGTCTTGTCGCCTAACCATACTAAACATTTAAAAAAACCAATAGAGCAGCCGCAATAAACAAAAACATCTGGCACAAAACTGTCACCGCATTTAAAAATTGGGCAATAAATTTATCTCGCCCGAATAACAACCAGCCCAAAATCGCATTGACTAATAAAATAACACAGCCAATTATAGGTAAATATAAAACCTTCCACCAAGGACCGACTAAATCCACGCCAAATAAGATATTATAATGTAAAAATATGGGCTCAGCAATAGGCTTAATTTGCCACAATAACCAAATCCAAACCGCCAAATTCAAAAATAGGCTTAAAGACAGCATAATTAAATTTGGCAAATGGCGTAAATATAATGTAATGGGATAAAATTTATTCATATTTTTCTTGTATTAAATATAGATTCAACTAAACTCATATTTAGCTAAATTATACCTGAATTTTCCCCTCTTGACAAATGCTCTGCTTTCCTCTATAATATCCACACTTTAATTCAAGTAATGATTAGCGACGAACCTGAACTAGGAGGCAGGAACGGGCAGCTGTGTAAATTAATACACATATGGCACATAAGAAAGCAGGTGGCTCTACTCGACTAGGACGCGATTCCCAACCTCAATATCTCGGCACAAAAGTTGGTGACGGACAAACGATCAAAGCCGGACAAGTTATTGTCCGCCAACGTGGTACGAGGATTCATCCTGGTAAAAACGTCAAGCGTGGTAAAGATGATACGCTCTTTGCCATTCTATCTGGTAAAGTAAAATTTACCCAAAGAAAAAAAACCAAATTTGATGGTTCTCTGAAAATGACCAAATTTGCCAACATTATACCAAGTAAGACAAAATAATAAAAAAGGGCTATAATCTATACCCAAAAAAGTGGACACAAAATAAAACCGCGTCCATTTTTTTAATTTATGCTATAATATACCTATGATAGACTTTATTCTTCTACTCGCCAAATCAGTCCTAACCCAAATCCTAGGTGTCTTGGGTATTTTCTTTTTGTTTGGCTTTATCCTCTCCAAATTACAAGAATGGACCCAGCGTAATTATGCTCGCAGCATTGGCTGGAAAGGTATTCTCTGGACAGCCTGGTTTGGCACGCCTATACATGAATGGGGTCATGTTTTTTTCGCCAAGATATTTCATCATAAAATTCATAAAATTGCCCTATTTAAACCCAGTAAAGAAACTGGTGGCTTAGGTTACACTGAACATTCATATAATCCCAGAAGTTTTTACCAAAGTGCAGGTAATTTCTTTGTCGGTGCCGCCCCAATGATCTGGGGTTCCTTGATTCTCTTTATTATGCTGTATTTTCTTCTCCCAAATGGTAAAGAAGTTTTTACAGCTTTGTCACAAACAAATGGCACTATTATGGGAATGATAGATAGTATAAAAAACACTTTATTTTTGCTTTTTGCCCTGGCTAATCTCAAAACCTGGACCTTTTGGCTCTTCCTCTACTTATCTTTTTGTCTGGCTTCCCATGTGGCGCCAAGTCGTCTGGACAGAAAACAAATGTGGCAAGGTTTTTTCATGATTATGGTTGTTCTGGTGGTAATAAATATAATTGCCCTGGCCATGAAAATTGACCTGACTCAATATATTTTAAAACTCAATCAATATTTAGGAAGCCTAGCCGTTATTTTTACCTACACCATTCTCATCTCATTTTTGCATCTGATATTATCAACCATAATACTGCGACCATTTAGAAAGTAAAAACGGCCTGGCAAGGCTGTTTTTAAATTGCTAATTAATCCTGACTATTCTGAAGTCGCCCCATCAATGACCAGTATTTATCACATTGTGCTCTGAACCAGCTGGAACGATGACTACGTCATCATCCTTGACCTCATAAGTGGTTTCATCATTTGTATGAAAGCCTTTTTCGCTAAAGTGACAAAATTTTCCACGGTTTTAGGAGTTTGATTATCATTTAATTTGATTACAATATCACCTGCTGTGGTATGAAGTATGGCAACGTATGACACTTGTTTATCCATATTTTTTTTGATTATTTAAATTGGCGGAGAGTGAAAAAAGGATATTTATTTTATCTCCTGTAAAAACCACCCAACACTGTTTTTATACACCCGCAGACAATACCAATACCATTTGTTTTTTCTACCCTCGTCAGCTTGATTAAGGACATTAAAGTAAAGTTGTCTGTTTTGATATAAGAATAACAAAGGTGGATAACCAACTTGTAATAGAAGCCAATTAAAAATTAACCTGCCTACCCGGCCATTACCATCCTCAAAAGGATGAATCCGTTCAAAACGTTGGTGAAAATCTGCTGCCCTTACCAAGGGATGACGTTTCTCTTTTTTACTTTCCCTAAACCACTTAAGTAATTTTGCCATTTCCATTCTAACTTCTCCGGCTGGAGTAGTTAGTTTATTATTAACGATAATATCTACTTTTTTATAACCGCTCCTTATACCCAAACCTGTTACTAACATTTTATGCAAAGCAATTATCTGGTGTTGATTTAATTTAAATTTATTAGATTTAATAAGATTAAAAGCCTTGATGGAATTCTGTACTTCCTTGATTTCTCTTCTCTCTATGGATTTTTTAACATATTTTTTCTTAACAATTGAATTCACCTCTGCCGAACTTAACTTACTGCCTTCAATGGCATTGGATTCAAAAATAAACTGAACAGCATAGCGGGTCCAAAGTTGTTCTCTCTTAAAATCACTTAAATCAATCAACTTATAGTTTAAGGCAATTCTTAGACTTTCTACTTTACCTATTTGTTCTTTGTCAAAAATCTTTTCAAATTCAAACAATTCACCTAAATTCTCTTGTATTAGGCGCTTTTCTTTCAGAGCTAATTTAGCATAATATTTAGCCAAATTGTTAGGTACCTTTTTACCTAGGTAAACCTGTATTTTTTTACTTTTTCCTTTTAAAGTAATCCCTTCTACAAGGTAAAAATATGGCTTATTTTGGCTAAATTTTTGATATATATACGGCATATTTATTAGGTACTATTTTTACCCACTTATTATACACTCATACTTCCCTGCCGTCAACCCTATCCCCCCCCTCTAAAGAGAAATAATAAATTAGCGGTGTTTGTTGGACAAAGTTCGAATGTTTTTCGAGCAAAATCCAAATGATTAA
>CAZRZS010000024.1:0-10396 GCA_964604685.1 uncultured Gammaproteobacteria bacterium | reverse complement strand
ATCCCGCCAAGAAGGCGGGGTTGAGTTATCCACAGAAAATGTGTTGACGGGGATATAATTAGTTATGTGATGTAAATTATTTTTACACTTTTTGTTTTTTTTTCGCTCAATCAATTCGTTCAATCGAGGGGGGGGGCGATTTCGCTTACAATATTCTATATCTTGCACTTCTTCCTAACCCAACCCGTTCAATCTTTTTAAGTTTGAGTAATACTTTCAGAGTTTGTTTTACGGTTGGTCTAGCTATTTTGGTATTTTCCGTAATATCACCAGTGCTTGCTTCTTTTACTTTTTCAATATACTGCCAAACAACTAGCTGCTTTTCGGACAGGATTTTTTCTATGTTTTCTTTAGACAATAATTCCACCGCCATTTGTGATTGTTTTAAAATAATATCCATGAAAAAATCCAGCCAGTCAATAATGTTTTCTTTTTTTGTCCCCATACTTTTTTGACTACGCCGTAAAGTAATATAATAATCCGCTTTGTTATCCTCAACTAGTTTTTCGTGAGAAACATAGGGAATATACAAATACCCTGCTTGGAGTAAAAGCAAATTAGTAAGTACTCGCGACAATCGTCCATTTCCATCGCTAAAAGGATGAATCTTTAAAAATTCAACTAAGAAATTTCCAATAATTAATAATGGATGGAATTTATTCTCCAATAACGCTTTTTGTGTCCATTCAATCAAATCATTCATTTGTCCTGGCGTAAGATACGCCGGCGAAGTATCAAAAAGAATGCCAATTGATTGACCCGCTTCATCTATCATGTGTACTTTGTTTTCACCCTTTTTATATTCACCGCGATGTTTTTCATCTTTTTCTACATGCTTTAATAATTCTTGATGAAAATGTTTGACCAGGTTTTCGTTGAATTTTAAGCTTTGCCAAGAATTAAAAACATTTTGCAATAACTCATAATATCCCTGCGCTTCTTGTTTATCGCGGTTGGTAAATTTTTGAATATTAATACCACGCATCAGTTTTTCAATATCTTCATCAGACAGACGAGAGCCCTCAATCCGGGTAGAAGCGCCGGTAGAAGTAATCAAGACCGACTTTTTCAGCCGTCCCAAAACCTGTGGACTTAGACGAGCCCCAGTGATCCATTGTCCTTTTAATTCATCAATTTTGGTGATTTTGGAGACAATAACAGAGGAAATTTGTTCAATTCGCTTGGAAAAATTATCCAAAATTTGATGTGATTCTGTTAATTTTTGGCTAATATTAGTCATGTTTTTTAATTGGATATATTAACTATGTCCAATTATATCCAATTAGGAGAATTGTGTCAAATAAAGAAGGCCAGTTGAGGCATGTAAGATATTTGGCATACCAAGGAAAACATATAATAAAAGCATACCAAATATGGTATGCTTTTACAAGGTGAGTCGGGGTAAATTATTCTATTTTTATACCCATCTGTCTAGCTGTGCCCGCAATAATTTTCATGGCGGCTTCAATATCATTGGCATTCAGATCAGGCATTTTCTTTTCAGCAATTTCTTTAACTTGAGCTTTAGTTATCTTTCCAGCTTTGTCCTTAAGCGGATTACTAGCGCCTTTTTCCACGCCTGCAGCTTTTTTAATTAATTCTGAAGCCGGAGCGACTTTGGTAATAAAGTCAAAACTGCGATCTTCATAGACATTAATAACAACTGGGACAATTTCACCTTTCTTATCAGCCGTGGCGGCGTTAAATTGAGTGCAAAAATTCTGGATATCCAAACCATGCTGGCCTAAAGCTGGACCGACTGGAGGAGCTGGATTAGCCGCGCCACCAGGGATTTGTAATTTAATTTGAGTGGTTAATTTTTTAGGCATAGATATATGTTAGAGTGAGAAGCTGTCTTTGAAGACCACTCTGATTATATTAAATCTTTTTTACTTGTAAAGCATCTAATTCCACTGGAGTTTCCCGGCCGAACATGGAAACCAGAACTTTGATTTTACCTCTGGTTTCATCTACTGACTGCACCTTGCCTTCAAAATTTTTGAAAGGTCCATCAGTAATACGCACTGGGTCGTCTACACTTACGTCGATCTTGTGTGTTGGCTCTTCCACTTTCATGCGGTTCATGAGTTCATTGATTTCTTTGGCATCAATTGGCGTTGGTGTAGTTCCCGAACCGACAAAACCAGTGACATTGGGCGTATTGCGGACCACATACCAGGAATCATCAGTCACGATCATTTCTACTAGAACATAGCCAGGAAAGATTTTTTCTTCAACAGTTTGGCGTTTACTGTTTTTAATTTTAATCTTTTTTTCTTTTGGCACCAAGACTTGAAAAATTTTATTTTGCATGTCAAAAGATTCAATTCGTTGTTCTAAATTGTGTTTAACATTTTCTTCGTAGCCGCTATAAGTATGGAGGACATACCAGCGGCGTCCTAAATCTAATATTTGTTTAGCCATATATTAAATAACGGAATTTAAAACAACATTAAAAAAGTAATCCAGGATGCCAAAAAAGACAGCCATGCTAATACTCATGCCAATAACAATAAGAGTATAGGTGGTAGTTTGCTTTTTAGTAGGCCAGACAACTTTTTTCATTTCGGCAACAGAGCCTTTAAAATATTCTGTAATTTTGTTTGCCATAAAATTTGTATCTAAAAACGGCGCTGAGGCCGATTTAATAATGTATATAATATACTAAATTTAGTATTTTTTGTCAAGCCAGGGGGGAGTGGATAAAACAAAATGGCATAATGGATTTTAATTATAAATTTGTTCTTTAAAATATTTAAACATCCAAATTTTTTACTGACTTAGCATGCGTCTGGATGAACTTTTTCCGTGGTGCTACTTCAGAACCCATGAGAATATCAAAGATTTCACTGGCTTTTTCAGCATCAGCAATTGTAACTTGCTTCATTAGTCGGCTGGCTGGATCCATGGTAGTTTCCCAAAGTTGTTCAGGATTCATTTCACCTAAACCTTTATAGCGTTGGATGTTTAGTCTTTTACCAGACTTGGTTTGTACTTCAATTTCAGCAGATTCATTATTTTCCTCAACAGTCTTTTCTACTTCTTCTACGTCTTCATCTTTAATGCCATTTTTTTTCTTGTAGTCTTCCAAAGCTAGTTCGTTATATATCCACTCGGTTTCCTTGCCCTGTTTAATGCTGTATAAAGGCGGTTGGGCAATGTAGATGTGGCCTTCGTAAATAAGGTCAGGGAAATAGCGGAAAAATAAAGTTAGTAAGAGAGTGCGGATATGAGCGCCATCAACATCAGCATCAGTCATAATCACAATCTTGTCATAGCGGAGTTTGCTAATATCAAATTGTTCGCCGATATTTGTACCTAAGGCAATGATTAATGATTTCAGTTCGTTATTAGTCAGTATTTTATCAATGCGAGCTTTTTCTACATTCAAAACTTTACCACGCAAAGGTAAAATCGCTTGGATATTACGGTCGCGACCTTGTTTGGCTGAACCGCCAGCCGAATCACCCTCAACAATGTATAATTCAGAAATACTAGCATCGCGAGAAGAGCAATCAGCTAGTTTACCCGGTAGGGTAAAACCTTCCAGAGCGCCTTTTCTAAGCACAGTTTCTCTGGCAATTCTGGCAGCATTTCTTGCTTTAGCTGCTAAGATACATTTGCCTAAAATACCTTCAGCGTCACGAGGGTGTTCTTCCAAGAAAATCATTAGAGCTTCTGAGAGGACGGATTCAACTGCGGGTTTGACTTCAGGATTGCCAAGTTTGGATTTAGTTTGGCCTTCAAATTGCGGTTCAGGGATTTTTATGGAAATAATGGCAGTTAAACCTTCACGGACATCTTCACCAGATAAATTGGCATCTTTTTCTTTAAGAATTTCTTTTTTGCGAGCATAAGAATTTAGGGTTCTAGTTAAAGCGGTTCTGAAGCCGGCTACGTGCATACCGCCTTCGGGGTTTGTAATATTATTGGCAAAAGAATGCAGTGATTCGGAATAATCATCCGTATATTGCAAAGCTACTTCAATATTAATATTACCTGGCATCATTTTTTCAATATAAAAGATATTGTCATGTTTAGGTTCGCGGTTTTTGTTAATATGTTTGACGTAGGAAGCAATGCCGCCCTCGAAATAAAAGTGGTATTTGCTAAACGGTAGGTTAATAGCACTAGTATCTGTCTCTTTTTCGGCTGAGGAGCGTTCATCTGTAATGGTAATATGTACACCCTTGGTAAGGTAAGCCTGCTGGCGCAAATGATCTAAAATACTTTTCCATTCAAAGTTTAAAGTTTCAAAAATAGCTGGGTCGGCATGAAAACAAATAGTTGTACCTGTGTCATTGGCTTTGCCAATTGTCCGAACTTTTTTTACTGGCTTGCCATATTTGTATGATTGTTCCCAGATTTTGCCGTTTCTGTGTACAGTTGCTTTAACATCAGTAGATAAGGCATTAACCACGGAAACGCCAACACCATGCAAACCGCCAGAAATTTTGTAGCCACCATCGCCAAATTTGCCACCAGCATGGAGTTGAGTTAAAACTAGTTCTAGAGCACTTTTCTTTTTAGCGGGGTGAATATCTACGGGGATACCGCGGCCATTATCTGTAACTTCTATCCAATGGTCTGGCAAGAGCCTAACATTGATTTTATCACAATAGCCGCTCATGGCTTCGTCAATGGCATTGTCCACGACTTCCCAGACTAGGTGATGCAGTCCAGCAGGTCCAGTTGAACCAATATACATGCCTGGGCGTTTGCGTACAGCCTCCAGACCTTCTAGGACAGTAATATTTTTAGCGCTATAGCCGGATTTATCTTTGAATATTTTTTCTTTTTTATAAGATTTAGCTATTTTTTTAACAGCCCTAACCGCGGCTACTTTTTGGGGAGCTTTTACTTTTACGACTTTAGCTTTTTTTTCTATTGGTTTTCTTATTATCCGTCCTTTAGAAATACGTTTAAGAGACATAGATATATAATAAATAACGGCTATATTATATCACAAATAGATGGTTTCGGCAAGAGGTGAATAGGTGCATAAAATTTTATTTTAGTGTATAATATAAATATAGATTTCACAGGTTAATCATAATTAAATTGTTGAGATTATGTTTACAAAGAAAATAAAAAAAGATAATTTTTCCCGTTATGAAGATCCGACGGGCGAGTTTACTAATCGCCAATTAAAACTGGCTAATTGGTATATTAGCCATAAGTTGCTGTTGCAAAAAATTGGTTTTGGCTTATTGATTACTTGGTGTATAGCCACAGTCGGTTATAGTTTTTCTTATTGGGGATATTATTTAGCCATTGGCTATTGGCAAGACCAGGATATGCTGATTCGCCAGACTATTGAATTTGAAAATTATGATAAGCTTAAAGTTTTTTATGGCCATCAGGATTTAATAATTAAAAAAGTGGATGTTTATCAAAGTGTTAGTGCGGAAAAGTATGATTTGATAGTTGATATTTTTAATCCTAATGAACGTTGGCTTGTTGGCTTGATTTACAAATTTGTTTACCATGGCGGAGAAACACCTTTGGTCCGTACAGTTATTTTGCCGGGAGAAAAACGGCCATTGGCTTATTTAGGTTTGGATAGCAAAAACTATCCAGATGGCGCTAAGTTGATAATTGAAGAAATTATTTGGCGAGGGGTTGCTCCGCATGTGATAAAAGATGCTGGGAGCTATATGGACGAACATTTAGATTTTGAAATTAGTAATTTTAAGTTTACACGCGCTTCACGGGTGACTGGCATACCAAGTCATATGATTGAATTTGATATCCGCAATGCTACAGCTTATAATTATTGGGAACCAGCTTTTTATGTTGAACTCTATGACCAAGGCCGGGTAGGTATGCTGTATGCCACTGTCAAAAAATTTAATTCTGGAGAAACTCATCATATTGATGCGCGTTCATTTATCAATAATTTGCGGGTTGAAAGTATTAAAGTGTATCCTTTGCTTAATGTCTTTGACCGAAATGAATTTATGAAAGAAGGTATTTATGTTGATTAACTTGCGCCAGTCTTTACGTAATTTTGATTGGGTTTTAATAATTTTAATTTTAGTATTATTAGCCGTTGGTTTAGCTGGTATTTATAGTGTGGATTTAACTCGAGGAGCTAATTTAGAATATTTTCCTACTCAATTTTTAGCCTTAATTATTGGGTTATTTTTTTTATTATTTGCGGGTTTTTTTCATGTTAGTTTTTATCGTTCTTCAGCTAAGCTAATTTATCTAGTCTCAGCTTTATTATTATTTTTGGTTTTGCTTTTTGGTGAAACCATCCGCGGTACCACAGGCTGGTTTGTGCTTGCTGGTTATTCTTTTCAGCCAGCTGAATTTGCTAAAATCGGTTTAATATTATTTCTTAGTTGGTGGATACAGCGTTATGGCCGGCGTTTTGAAAAATGGCAATTTGTTTTTACTTCTGGTTTAATTACTTTGCTTTTGGTTGGTTTGATAATGTTGCAACCAGATTTGGGTTCTGCTCTTATCCTAATTAGTATTTGGTTTGGCATGTTATTTTTAACCGGTACTAAGAAAAAATATATTTTTGGTTTACTTTTAATTTTTTTAGTTATTTTTTTATTTAGCTGGCTGTTTTTATTTGCTGGCTATCAGAAAGACAGGCTTATGACTTTTATGGACCCAGAACGTGATCCTTTGGGTTCAGGATATAATGTTACGCAATCAGTTATTGCCATTGGTTCGGGCCAGTTATTTGGCCGTGGTTTAGGTTTTGGATCGCAGAGTCAATTGCATTTTTTGCCTGAAGCCCAAACTGATTTTATTTTTGCAGTAATTGCCGAAGAATTGGGTTTTATTGGCGTTGTGGTAGTTTTAGTTTTATATTTTTTTATTTTTTGGCGTTTACTTGACATTGCCCGCCAGGCTCAAGATGAATTTGCAACTTACATGGTTTTAGGTATAATTTTATTGTTTTTTAGTCAAATTTTAATTAATTTAGGCGCGGCGGCCGGCTTTATGCCTGTGGTTGGAGTGACTTTGCCGTTTTTAAGTTATGGAGGGTCTTCATTGGTTATAAATCTTTTATTAGTCGGGGTAGCCATGAGTGCTCTACAAAAAGACTTGACAACTTAAATTCTCTATGCTAAACTAATGTTCACTTTTTATGTCTGGTAATTTTTCTAAAAGCCATCCGCTTCAAGAGGGTTTAAAAATTATGAACCAATGCCCTGTTTGCCAAGGACAATATTCTGAATCTGAGGCACAAATTTTGGAAGAACAGGCTGGCGCCAATTTAATACATATTACTTGTCCTCATTGTCATAATTGTATTTTGGCGGTGGTGGTGGTTTCGTCATTTGGTATGAGTCTAGTGGGTATGGCAACAGATTTGACAGCGGATGATGTGCGTCGTTTGCGGGCTAAACAGCCAGTCAGCGAGGATGAATTATTAGGTTTTTATAATTTGCTAAAATATAAGCAATTTAATTTTAAGAATTTATGACATTTACTTTTACTGCCAAGAAGCGCGAGAACAAAGCTGAAGAAATTAGGTTGGCCGGTTTACTGCCCGGAGTTTTGTATGGCCGGGAAATTGAACCAGTCTCTATTGAGATTGAGTATAATACGTTTGCCAAATTGCATGAAGAAGCTGGTGAATCTAGTTTAATTGATTTTACAGTTGTTGGTGGCAAAGAGCCGATTAAGGTTCTTATTCAAGATGTACAGTATGATCCAGTCAAAGGTAAAATCATTCATTTTGATTTACGCCAAATTGAAATGGGCAAGGAAATGACAGCTACTGTTGTTCTGAGTTTTGTAGGTGAATCTTTATTGGTTAAGGAACAAGGTGGTACGTTGATGAAGACTCTTGCTGAAGTAGATGTAAAATGTTTGCCAAAAGATTTGGTGAGTAAAATTGAAGTAGATTTAAGTACCTTAAACACTTTTGATGATGTTATTAAGATTGGTGATCTTAAATTACCAGTAGGCATAGTTATTACTGAAGATCCTGAGATTGTAGTTGTAAAGGTTAATGAGCCTCTAACTGAAGAACAATTGAAAGCCATGGAAGAAGCCGAGACTCCAAGTGTTGAAGAGGTTGAAGTGGAAGGTAAAGAGAAAGACGACAAAGAAACTGAAGATGATGAAGATAAAATGGCTGAAGAGAGTGATGGCAAGAAAACAGAAGAAAAGAAAAAATAATGATTTACAAATATTTAAAGACGCGTATACCCGCGTCTTTATTTTTTTCTCTTTTTAGTGTATTATATTCACCATGCAGTTAGATTGGAAAAAAATAGTTAGTAAATATAAGCTTGAAGAAACCCAGTTTGTATATATTTTAGCCGCTTTAGTGTTTTTAGTAGCAATTTTTTTGCTTAGCTGGTTTGCTTGGCAATATTTTATTAGTAGCGCTAATCAGGATATGGCAATTGTGAAACCAGATAATAAAGTTGAAGAAGACTGTGATTACTGGCGAGTATTGGATGGTATTTGTGTTAAAACCAAGAAACAGGCCAATCCGCAATTAGTAGCTGTCATGATTGATAATCACTATGACGCCCGACCGCCAGTTGGTTTAGCTGCCGCTACCGTGGTTTATGAAGTGCCGGTTGAAGCTGAGTACACGCGTTTTATGGCATTTTATCCAGTTGATGTTAAAATATCTAAAGTTGGACCAGTCCGCAGCGCTCGACCATATTTACTTGATTGGGCGCAAGAATATGGCGATGCTTTATATATGCATGTAGGCGGCTCGCCCGAGGCTTTGAATTTGATTAAAGATTATAAAGTAAATAATTTAAATGAATTTTATCGGGGTTGGTACTATTGGCGTGATGAAGTTCGTTCTGCTCCCCATAATGTCTATACTTCTAGTGAACTTTGGAACAAAGCTTTGTCAGATTATCAGGATAATTATTTGAATGATAAGTATAAGGGGTGGCAATTTGCTACCAATACAGTAGCTTGTGAACAAAGCTGTGTTAATGAAGTGATTATAAGTTATCTGACGCCAGTTTATGAAGCGGAGTGGATATACAATACCTCGACCGAGCAATATGGACGTTGGCAAATGGGGGAATTGCATACAGATGAAGCTGGTGAACAGATTGTCGCTGACACGATTATTATCCAACATGTAGAATCACAAGTGATTGATGTAATTGGGCGTAAAAAAATAAACACTGTGGGCAGTGGCGAAGTGGAAGTATTTCAAAAGGGTAATTATATGCAAGGTACTTGGAATAAAACTAGTCGTACAGATAGAACTTTATTTATCAATGAAGCTGGCGCATCCATGAGTTTAACCCCCGGTAAAATTTGGGTGGAAGTTGTGGACCAAAATAATAGGGTTAGTTTTGAATAATAACCACACGATTTAAACCAGCTAGGTCTGGTTTTATTTTTACTTTAGTTTCAGGCAAATATTGCCTGATTATTTTTTTTATCTCCTTGTTTTGTCTGGGGTCAATTTCCAAAAAAGCAGAAAATTTGTTTTTCAGTCCACTCATCTGTTGTATTAATTCTTCATACAACCCTAAACCATTATTTTCAGCTACTAAAGCTATCTTAGGTTCAGCTTGAATAGAGGCTTCATATTGATATTGTGTGGCCGTTAGATAGGGGAGGTTGGCAGTGATAACCAGTTTGTCCCGTAGTGAACGGGATTCCGCTGTGGCGGGATAAGTTTTGATAAATGGTGTGAGTAAATTTCCGTGGAGGAATTTTATTTTTACGTCATAATGTTTAGCGTTGCGGTGGGCGACAGTGAGCGCAGGTTTGGAACTATCAATGGCAAATGTTTTAATCTCTTGGTGTTTAAATGTTTTAATGATAGAGATAGGAATACAGCCAGAACCTGTGCCTATGTCAATTAAGACGTCATCTTTTTTTAATATTTTTAAGACTTCTTCAACTAAAATTTCAGTCTCCGGCCGAGGTATTAAAACATTTTTATTTACAAAAAATTCCCAGCCAAAGAATTCTTTATGTTTTGTCAGATAGGCAAGTGGTATGCCGTGCGCGCGTTTTTTAATTAATTTTTTTATTTGCCAATATTTTAGTAGAGAAATTTTAAAATCCAAATGTGACAAAATAAACTCACGAGTTTTTTTTATGATATATGCTATCAGCAATTCAATATCGAGTCTATCAATACTACTGTTGAATTGTAGAAGTTGTTGTATTGAAATTTGGGGCATGAAAATCAAAGAGAAATAAATTTAATTTTCCTCCGGTTTTTTTCCAATCAACTAATTGCCAGCCATTTTTTAAAAACCATTGCAGAGATAATTTATTAATTTGGAGAGTATATTGAATAAGGAAGACCTGGCTTTTATCAGCGGTTTGTTTTTTCAGCCAGAGATCTAAGTCTGCCTCAATAGTGGGATATATCTGCCAATTGTAGCGAACAATTCTTTCATTTAAGCTTAAATTGTCAGCGCGCAAA
>CAZRZS010000023.1:0-10548 GCA_964604685.1 uncultured Gammaproteobacteria bacterium | reverse complement strand
CTGCCAATTGTAGCGAACAATTCTTTCATTTAAGCTTAAATTGTCAGCGCGCAAATAAATTCCTTTGCTTGGCGTTGAACCTTGATAATATTTTGTAAAATTCAGTTCTTCATTAAAGGGATTGATTAAAATCAGGCTGGTTTTAGTTTCATTTTTATGAATATAATTAATGATGGGTTGCCAGGAAAAAAAAGTCGTAGTGGATGTGTCTAAAGCCGAAGGCAAGAGCAACAGACTGGCAATGAGCGTTAAACTTAAGGCAATTCTTTTTTCTTTATATTGGCTGATGGTCCAGCCGAAAAGCAAGCTCAGAGCTGGCAGGCTGAGAGAAAAATATTTAGAGCCGTTAATCCCGACTATCAGGGCTAGTAATGGCGGTACTAAGGTTAAACTAAAGAGAAATAAATATGGAGAGGGCTTAATTTCCTTGGTTTTTATTTTTTTTAAAAAAATTAAACTACCCGCGCCTAAAATAAAAACCATAAAGATAATAAAAAAAGTCATCAGACCTGCAGAGGCGTTGGGATTTAAAAATAATGTTGCCAAAGCAAAGAAAAAAGGCTGTCCAGTTTGCTGGGAAAAATACCACCCGTTTAAAGTATTAGTGGTTAGCTTATTAAGCAAAGACGGCAGGAACCAGATACTAAAAAATATGGCGGAAACAAAATTACTGTAAAAAATTATTCGTTTGGCCCGTTTATCTTCTTGAGCAGATAAAAGTGTAACCAAGATTTGCAGTATAGGCATTAAAACAGCAGTGAGATGGGTGTAAAGCAATAATGTTTGTGTGCCAATATAAAGAATTATTTTTTTATAACTTGTTTCTTTTTCAGACATTAAAGCCAGAAATAGATAAATAGAAAATGCGGTTAATAATAAGAATAAACTGTAAGCGCGGGCTTCAGTACTTAAATAAATGTTTAGTGAACTTAGGCTTATCAAGAGCGCGGCAATAATGCCAGTTTTTTTATTAAAGAATTTTAGGCCGATCACATAAACCATTAAAATAGTCAAAAGACCAAAAATTAAAGAGGGCAGGCGAACCAGCCATTCTTGAACCGGCCATATTTTTAACCAATAGCGGAGTAAAAAGTTATATAAGGGCGGGTTAGTTTCTATTATCCAATAGCGCAAGGATTCAGACCAAGATAAAGAACTGAAACGGACGCTAAACATTTCATCAAAAGTAAAGTCGCCTCTAAATTTGAGCATGGCAAAACGAAAAATCGCGCCAATTGATAAGATTAAGATAAGCGGGTACCATTTATAAAGCCAATTTTTCATAGTTTTGTTATTTATTTATCTTAAAAAGTATACTGCTTTTATTATTTTTTTTAAATATTTTTATTATTTCTATATTTTTATTTTCAATAATTTTTACAAAAAAATTATTAGGTGGAAAAGTATAATAAAATATAGTGTCGTCTGTTATCAATATTGAATTCGGATTAAATTCTTCCATAGCATCTACACTGGGAACAATGTAACTCCGAAAATTTTCAGTGGTATCTGTTATTCTATTAATTTTTTTTGAAATGTAACCAAATTTTGGTTCGTTTAATTGATCAGTCATTGGCCAATAAGTAACAATGTTGTTGTTTGAATATTTTTTTTCGATATAATCAGTGGCTTGCTTACTCACATAGATAAAATCATTATATTCCAGATTTGAGTCCAATTTAAATCCCGGTCCTATCCTATCACCTTGATAGTTTAGGCTAAAGATAAAAGAGCATAATAATATGGTAAATACAAAAAATATGTTATTAAATTTTATTTTTTTATAAATTGAATAGACAGCTTCTGAAGAAATGATATAAAAAAAGGGTAAAATAACGGTAAAATAACGAGGCAAGTCATCAGTAAATGAGAATAAAACCAAATATAGAAAGATAATGAGAAAAAATAAAGAAGTGGTTTTTAAAATTTTTATTCTATATTTTACAATGTTGATAATTATAAAAAATAACAAAATAAAATTAAATTTGTTGATGTTGTGATTTGTAAAATCATAATAAAAATTTATAATAAAATTTTTATTTAAATTCATCCAAAAATCAGTTTGATGGTAGATAAGATCAACCCTAAGAAACCACCCCAGCTTTATTTGGTGAAAAGTAAACCATAATAATAAAAATATAATTGGACCAGTCAAAAACCAACTTTTTTTTATTAACACAATGGTTTCTTCAAATATTTTTTTTATTGATTCAACACGATTGGGGTATTTTTTTTCTTGTAATTTTGTTAAAAAAGCTTCTTGTTTAAGTGTCTGTTTTAATGTAGATATATTTTTTATAAACCAGTGAATAAAAATAGCGAAGATCAATAGTGCGCCAGTCTCTTTCGTTAATACCAATAAGGAAGCAAATAAAAATACGAGCAATTTTTTGTCTTTTAAATAATAATACACAGTTATTATCCCGAGAGTCAAAAGAGGGATAGAATCATTGATTATGCCGATTTGAGCGAAAAAAAGCTGATTAAAAAATAATAATACAGTTGCTCCTAACCCTACCCAAAAATTAAAAAAATCATTGCCGATTCTGAAGGTGTAATAAAGTCCTACCACACCTACTAAGATTATAAAAATATGAGAAGAAAGTATTGAATAACCAAATATTTTCCAAATAAGAGCTAGACAGATATGAAGAAACGGTGGGTGTCCAAAATTTCTGTAAGGATGAATTAAGCAGAAGTTATTTTCAAACATGTCAAGCGCGGGTGTAATAATACCACCCATATCATCCCAAAAGAAAGGTTGGTTCAAGATATTAATCTTTATTATAAAGACAATGAGAGTTATAATCAATATTATAATTATTTTTTTGAATAAATTCATAACAGATTTATTTTTTTGAGAGTTTAAATTTAATTAATTTTTTAAAAAAAACTACTGCGTCACTTATTAAGTGTATACTAGTTCTAGGATTTTCTTGCCAATTAACACCAATTTCCTTGATTGAAAAATTTTGGTTATTTGCTAAAAGTATTAGTTCAGTATCAAAAAACCAGCCATTATCAGTTGTATTTGGGACAATTTGTCGGGCAGTTTTTTTGTCTATAGCTTTGAAACCGCATTGATAATCATTTATTTTGGTGTTATTAAGCAGTTTGATTAAAAAAATACACCCTTTAGAAATCAAAAATCTTTTGAAATTTCTCTGTGTCTTTGATATGTCTAAATATCTAGATCCTATAGCCAAATTATTTCCTTGTTTTATGGCTTGAAATAAAGCAGGTAGACAGTTTATATCTGTTGCCAGATCCATATCGCAATAAGCATATATATCAGCATCAAAATTTGTCCAGACATATCGTAAGGCATGACCTCTACCTTTTTTTTTCAAATTCACGACTTTTATCTTGGTTAATTTTTCAGATAGTTTTTGGGCAATTTGTTGGGTATTATCAGTAGAAGCATTATTAATAATGATGATTTTCCAATCTTGATTATCAAAATTTTTCGACATAAAGTCATAGATTTTTCTACTGTTACGTTCAATAATCTTTTCTTCGTTGTATACTGGCAGAGTAAGCAAGATCATACTTTTTATTTATTTATCTTTTTGTTCGTAGTCCGCCATTCTTAATACTTCAATTATCTTCCCTAAATCACCATCCAAAATCGTCCCGATATTGTTCCAGCTTTCTTTTATCCGATGATCAGTAATGCGGTCTTGGGGAAAGTTATAGGTGCGGATTTTTTCGCTTCTATCGCCAGTGCCAATTTGATTTTTTCGTTTAGCATCTAATTCTTGCTGTCTTTTAATCTGCGTCTGTTCATAAATTCTGCCGCGCAAAACATTCATGGCCTTTAATTTATTTTGTTGTTGAGATTTTTCATCTTGGCATTGGGCAACTATTCCTGTGGGGAGATGGGTAATTCGTACAGCTGAATAAGTGGTATTAACCGATTGTCCGCCATGCCCCCCGGCGCAATAGGTATCAATTCTTAGATCATTGGGATTAATTTTTAATTCTGCTTCCTCTATTTTTGGTAAAATTGCTACACTAGCCGTAGAAGTGTGAATACGGCCTGATTTTTCTGTTTCAGGGATTCTTTGCACCCTATGTACACCCATTTCATACTTCATGGTTTTGTAGACTTTTTTGCCTTCTAGAGAAAAGATGACTTCTTTGTATCCGCCGATGCCAATCTTATTCTCACTAATTAGTTTACTTTTCCAACCTTGGTTGTCGCCGTATTTCATATACATGCGCATCAGATCTCCAGCAAACAAAGCTGATTCATCTCCGCCCGCACCCGCGCGGATTTCCACGATCACGTCTTTATCATCTAGAGGATCTTTAACCCGCGTTAGTTCGTCTAATTCTTGTTCCAGTTCTAATTTGCGAGTTTGTAATTGTACAGCTTCAATTTCAGCTAGTTCTCGCATTTGGGGATCAGTTTCAGAACTGGCCATTAATTTAGTTTCAGCAAAAGATTTTTCTATAGCTACTAAGTCATTAATTTTTTTCACCACTTCTTTAAGCTCATCATATTTTTGGGAGGTGGCTTTTAGTTTATTTTGGTCAGTTATAACTTCGGGTTTTTGTAAGTCCTTTTCAAGTTCTAAATATCTATCTTTAAGTTGTATATATTTGTCTTGCATATGCAGAGATTATACCATAAATAAAAACAGACTCACAAAAAGCGAATCTGCTTGTTATTATTTACTGCTATTTATCTTCTTTCTTTTTGGATTTAGCTTTAGCTTTTTTATTTTTTTTGCCCTTGCGAGCGGCCGCAACTTGTTTTACTTTGCCCATTTTTTCTTGGAATTTTTCAACGCGGCGGGCTGAATCTACAAATTTTTGTTTGCCAGTATAAAAAGGATGACAAAGGTTGCACAGTTCTACGCGGATTTCTTTTTTAGTAGAACCAATAATAAAAGAGTTACCGCAGGCGCAAGCAACCTTGGCATCTTTATGATATTCTGGATGAATATTTTTTTTCATAGTGGGACGATTATATCACAAGGCTTTTAAGTTGTCAACCTCAATCGTCTTGACCTTTTTCTCACTTTACTATATAATCTTTTTATTGTATAATATTGATTAATTACTATGAACTCCATTTTACTCATTTTACAAGTAATTTTAGCCTTATTATTAATTATTATTGTTCTTCTTCAACAGCGTGGTTCGGGGCTAGGTAGCGCTTTTGGCGGTGGCGGAAATGTTTATACTACCAAACGCGGAGCTGACAAAGTGCTATACAATGCTACTATAGTGATTGTAATCCTCTTTTTTGTCGTGGCAATTGTTACTCTCTTCGTCTAATTTTTTGTAAATTTCTTTGACTTGCTTTGTTATATAAAGCAGGCGTTATGTATGTTTTCTTCTCTTAAAGTTAAGTTAGAAAAATATTGGATTTATAAGCGCCAAATTAGCAGGGTGCCTTTTATTAGCCATAAACATGATTTAAAATTAATGCATCGAATTAAACACCGTTTAATACCACGTTGGCATCAGTTGGTTCATGTTAAACATCTGCTTTCCCCTAAAGAAGGCAAAATTTTACGTTTTAGTTTGTTAGTTTTGGCTATTGGCTTGATTTGGGCGGGGTATAACTTTGTGGATAATTATCGGGTGCAGGTACCAGATATTGGCGGCCGGTTTGTTGAAGCCGTAATCGGTTCACCTCAATTTATCAATCCTATTTTTGCTTCAACTAATGATGTGGACATGGATATTACCCGGCTCGTGTATTCAGGTTTGATGCGCTATGATGAAAAAAATCGTTTAGTCATGGATTTGGCCTCTAAGTACGAGATTAGTGAAGATAAAAAAATTTATACTTTTGAATTAAAAAAAGATGTTGTTTGGCATGATAATGAACCATTTACGGCCAGAGATATTATTTTCACTATTGAAACTATACAAAATAATTTAGTTAATAGTCCATTGAATGTCAGCTTTCAAGGTGTAAAAGTAGTGGCCTTAGATGATTATACTGTCCGTTTTGTTTTACCTGAATCTTTTATTCCCTTTTTATCTAGTTTGACTGTAGGCATCTTACCAGAACATGTTTGGTTTAATGTGCCGCCTGAACAAATGCGTTTAGCCCAAACTAATATTCAGCCTATTGGTACGGGCCCTTTTATGTTTAAAAAGTTTTCCAAAGATGAGAGCGGCCATATTTACACTTATGAGCTAGCTCGTTTTGAACGTTATTACCGCCAGCCAGCTTTTTTTGAAGAATTTGTTTTTCAGTTTTATTCTGCTTATGATGGCGAGGGCGGAGCTGTTCAAGATTTGCGTAGTTCAAAAATTACGGCTTTAAGTTTTGTGCCTAAAAATTTACGGGAGAAAGTGGAACGCAAACATATTACTTTAAATACCTTGCAAATTCCTCAGTATACGGCTTTATTTTTTAATCAAAGTAAAAATACAGCCCTAAAAGATAAAAATGTACGTGAAGCTTTGGTTAAAGCGATTGATAAGGATCGAATTTTGCGTGAAGCCTTAAATGGCGAGGGACAGGTAATTTCTGGCCCTATTTTGCCTGGTTTTCCAGGTTATAATCCTGAATTGGTTAAATTAGAATATTCTTTTAGCCAGGCCAATGAATTGCTAGATAAGGATTGGGTTCGTATTACTGCTGAAGATTATCGCCAAGCTAGGGAAAATGAATTATTAAAAGTCTGGGAAGAACAAAATCAAACCATTACAACCAGCATTGAAACAACTATGGCAACAGGCACAGAGTTGGCTGTTGAAGAGATGACTACTTCCACTCTGCATCAGCAGGCTGAAGCAGAGATTGAACAGCAACTAAATGAGGAATTAAATGCGGCTCAGACTTTTTACAGAAAAAATAAAGCCGGTGAATTATTGGAACTAAATTTAGTAACAGTTGGCACTAAAGAATATCAACAAACAGCGGAGCTGACCGTTGGTTTTTGGCAGGAATTGGGCATAAAGACCAATGTTAAATATGTTGATGCTCGAAATTTTTCTCGTGATGTCTTGAAAGAACGTGAATATGATATTTTGCTTTATGGCATTATTGTTGGCAGTGATCCTGACCAATATCCCTTTTGGCATTCCAGCCAGGTAAATTATCCAGGTTTAAATTTAGCTTCTTATGTTAATCGTAATGTTGATGCTTTGATTGATAAAGCTCGAGAAACCACAAATGAGGAGGAATTGATTACTTTGTATCAGAAATTTCAAGAAATTATTTTAAGTGAATATCCAGCCATCTTCCTTTACACTCCTACTTATACTTATGCTACGTTAACTAGTGTCCAAAGTATTGACGTGGTACGGATTTCTCATCCAGCTGACCGTTTTGCGGATGTGGTTACTTGGTATATAGATACCAAGGGTCAGTGGAATTTCAAAAAATTATAAGCCGATGTGGTGAAATTGGTATACACGTACGCTTCAGGTGCGTATGCCTTTATGGCGTGTGGGTTCGAGTCCCTCCATCGGCACTATTTATTTTTTTTAATTACTTATGATAGCAGAAAACAAAAATATCGCTTCCTCACGAAAACAGCGCTCTTATGGTTCACGTCGTCGCCATAATAGCAATCAACAAAGAAATAAAGTTGCAGACAATTTGCGCATTATTCCTCTCGGTGGTTGTGAAGAAGTCGGTCGTAACATGACAGTTTTTGAATACCAGGATGAGCTGGTAATTTTGGATATGGGTTTGCAATTTCCTGAAGAAGATATGCCTGGCATTGACTATATTATCCCCAATACCAAATATTTGGTGGGCAAAGAAAAGAAAATTAAAGGCGTAATTTTTTCCCATGGTCATCTTGACCATATTGGGGCGGCGCCAATACTTTTGGAAAAACTTGGCAATCCCGCAATTTTAGGTCGGGATTTAACCCTAGCCATGATAAAGCATAAGCAGGAAGACTACAAGAAGGGAACGAGTAAAAATCTAAAAGTCATACAGATAAAAAAGATTTCTGATGTTATAAAACTAGGGAAGTTTACAATTAAATTTTTTCAAGTTGAACATTCAATTATGGATGCCGTTGGTGTAATTATCCAAACTCCAGCAGCTACGGTCATACATCCTGGCGATTGGACTTTAGAACGCGACAGCCAAGGCAAACCTACTTTGGATTATACTCATTTGCGCAGATTAACTAAACCTACAGTTCTGATGATGGAATCATTGGGGGCTACCAATGATAGAGAGCCAGTGACCTATGAGGATATGTACAAAAATTTATACAGGATTATTAAAGATGCCCCAGGCCGAGTGATTATTGGAACGTTTTCTTCACAAGTAGAGCGCATCAAATGGGTAATTGATATTGCCGGCAAGCTTGATAAAAAAGTCGCGCTTGATGGCTATAGCATGAAAATGAATATTGAACTGGCTAAAGAACTGGGGTATATAAAAATAAAGAAGGGGATTTTAGTTGACGTGCGCAGATTGGATAATTATCCGGATAATAAAGTAATTTTAATTGGTACCGGCGCTCAAGGAGAGAAAAATGCTGTGCTGATGCGCATTGTTAATAAAGGACATAAACAAATTAAGTTAAAAAAAGCTGATACGGTAATCTTTTCTTCTTCGGTTATTCCAGGCAATGAGCGTTCTATTCAGCGTTTAAAAGATAACATGTACCGTCAGTCAGATAACGTTGTCCATGGCGATCTGATGAATGTTCATGTTTCTGGTCATGCCACGCGCAAGGATATGACGGAAATTATAAAACAAATACAGCCCACCTATTATATTCCCGTTTATGCTAACCATTATTTTCTTAAAGAAGCGCGCAAGTTGGCAATGGATAACGGCTTTTTTGAAAAAAATATTTTTGTACCAGATAATGGTTCAGTGATTGAGATCAACCAAAAGTCTGCTAAAATTTTGGAAAAAAAAGTTCCGAGTGATTATGTCTTTGTGGATGGCTTAGGTGTCTCTGATACACAAAACATTGTTTTGCGCGACCGTCAAGTCTTGGCTGAAGATGGCATGGTGGTAGTGATAGCTACAATTCATTCCAAGACAGGTAAACTCGTGCAAAATCCGGATATTATTTCTCGCGGTTTTGTTTTTCTTAAAGAAAATAAAGAATTAATTGAAGATTTGCGTTATAAAGTTAGAAAGATGATTATTGAATCTGACCCCAAGACCTGGGCTGATACTAATCATATTAGAAATTTGATTAGAGATAAGGTAGGGCAGTTTTTGTATACTAAAACAGAAAAGCGTCCAATGATTCTGCCAGTAGTGATTGAGGTATAAAAGATATCCACAACAGTGATTGACCAAGCTTTAAAATGCAAAGATTTGCAGGGTTATGGTGAATATTTAGCCGGTGGATTGAAGTAAAATAAGAGGCGGATAATCCGTCTCTTGTTTTTATTTTTAGTAAAAGGTAAAATATAGTTAATTAATTATATTTCTATGAAAAAACCAGTTATCTTTTCTGGCATTCAACCGACTGGCAATCTCCATCTTGGTAATTATTTAGGTGCCATTAAAAATTGGGTAGAATTGCAAAATTCTGGTAAATATCAATGTTTTTTTTCTATTGTTGATTATCATGCTTTAACTGGCAATGATGATGCCCAGACTCGTCATGATAATATTATCCAAACCGCTGCCGAATTGTTAGCCGTTGGCCTTGATCCAGATAAATCTGTTTTTTATATTCAATCACATATACCTGAACACACTGAATTGGCTTGGATTTTGGGAACAGTTAGCCCCATGGCTGAATTGGAAAGGATGACGCAGTATAAGGATAAATCACAACAACAAGTTAAAAATATTAATGCTGGTCTATTTACCTACCCAATTTTGCAAGCGTCTGACATTTTGCTTTATCATGGTCAGTTAGTCCCAGTTGGCCAAGACCAAGTGCAGCATATTGAATTAACCCGTGATATTGCCCGCCGGTTTAATCAGCGTTATGGCAAGTATTTCCCTGAAACTAAAGCTCTACTTACTGAAGTCCCTAAAGTCACGAGTTTATTGGAACCAACTAAGAAGATGAGCAAGAGTTTGGGCGATGGCCATACAATTGATTTGGCTGATGAACCAAAAGTGATTGAGAAAAAATTAAAAAAAGCAGTGACGGCTTCACAGGGTGGTGGCCAAGCTCCTGGTGTTACCAATTTATTATTACTTCTAGAAAAATTTGCTGATAAGAAAGTATATAATGAATTTGTTAAAGCGGAAAAGACAGGCAATATTCGCTACGGCGATTTGAAAATTGAAGTTGGCCAAGCTGTGAGTAAATATTTTACAAATTTTCGCGTTAAAAGACAGGAATTATTAGCTAATCATAATCAGCTAGCTGAAGTGTTAATTGCCGGGGCTGATAAAGCGCGACCTGTGGCAGAAAAGACTATGGCAGAGGTAAGAAAATTTGTGGGCGTACGATAAATTGACAAAAGCTAAGATTTGTGTTATAATATATTTATATGAAACTACGAGTTAACAATAATAACAATAATTTCTCCTAGACGGCGGAAAGTAGTTTTCATATACAAAAACCGCCCAATAGGGGCCGTCCCAAAACTCTAAACCACCACTTAATTAAGTGGTGGTTTTTTGAT
>CAZRZS010000022.1:0-12095 GCA_964604685.1 uncultured Gammaproteobacteria bacterium | reverse complement strand
CATTCACTGGCTTTAGAGGAGGATCAAAATTTATGGCAAAGGGCTGGATTTCTCCGGTTAAAGTGGGAAAATATAATTGTTTATTTTTCTTGCCATACTCATAAATACCCTTGGTAACTTTTACATCCTGCTCGCAATATTTTTTTACCTTGTCTTTTTTACCTTCTTCCCACCATTTTTGGGCAATTAAACCATCAGCTGATTTCTCTTCTTGCAAAGTGGCTTTGGCAATATCATTGAGTTTGTAGCGATGGCCAGTTGATTCTTTAATAACTTTTAAAATATCAAGACTGGGAAAACTAAGTAAATCACCAGTATAGTATTTATTCAAAATTGGCAGATCAAAATGTTCGGAATTATAACCAATGATTCTTTCCGTTTTTTCCAACAAGGGCCATAAATTACCTAGTTCAGATTCTTCAAACGAAGTATATTTATTAGTGGCATATTGGTAAATAGAAATAACTGTTACTTGCAGGTTGTTAAAGTCTTTAATATCACCAATGGTTTCAATGTCTAGGACAATTTCATTTGACATAGCAAAATATATAATTAATCATTTGGATTATATCACAACAAAAAATAGCCGACAAGGCTATTTTTTATTAGAATTATTCTTATTTCTTTTTCTTAGTTGAAGCTTTTTTCTTCGCTACTGGTTTTTTTGCGACAACTTTTTTTGTCTTCTTCTCTATGACTTCTTTTTTAGCTGTCACTTTCTCAACTGGTTTCTCATTTTTTTTAGCACCAGATAAACCCAGCGCGTTCATAATCATATCCAATTTGGCATTTATGACTTTTAATTCTTCAAAAGACTGCCCACTACTTCTACCACCAGCTTGGCCATGCTTGTCAAAGCAATTACTGCAATAGACTGGCTTGCCAGCCATTGGCCGAAATGGTACTTGGCAATTATCACCGCATTTGGCGCAAATGGCATTATGCATTTGTTTGTCGCCAAAACTAGGTCTATCATGTCTAGCACCATCAAATTTATTTGGTCTACTATTACCGCCACCCTTTTTGTCAAAACAGTTGCTGCAGAAAACAGGTTTGCTCCCAGTTGGCTTAAAAGGCACTTGGCAATCATTACCACATTCACTGCAGATAGCATCATGCATCATTGTATTTCCACCAACATGTCTATCACCAAATCTTTTTGATCCGCCAAAACCACGACTAAAACCGCCACCTGATTTTCTGTCGTCTCGTCTAAAATTTCCCATATAGTTTAATAATCCAATTACTTAAATGTAATTTAGCTTATTCTATCATGCTTTAGTGTAAAAAGCAATCAATTTTTATTCTTTTTTTCTTCCCGCTCTAACCCGATCCATTTCTGTCAACTCTTGCTTTCTAATCCGTATACTCTTTGGCGTAATCTCCAAATACTCGTCCTCGGCAATAATCTCCAGTCCCCTTTCCAAAGTCACTTCCAAAGGCGGTACCAGCTGGATGGCAGCGTCAGAGCCAGAAGCACGCATATTTGTTAAATGCTTGCCTTTGATAGGATTAACAGTCATATCTCGGCCTTTAGATGTGTTCCCTATAACCTGCCCCTCATAAACATCAAGATTGGGTTTGACATACAAAACACCACGATTTTGCAAATTATTCAAAGCATAGGCTAAGACTTTGCCAGTTTCTCCAGAAATCATAGAACCTAAATCATGTCTATCAATCTCACCAACATGGGGCAAAAAGCCAATGACTTCACTACAGAGGATACCTTCACCGCGAGTATCAATGACAAATTCAGTTCGAAAACCCAATAAACCCCGAGTAGGTATTTTGTAAATCAATCGAGTTTGATTTTGATTTGGCGTCATGCTTATTATTTCACCTTTTCTCTTGGCCATTTTAGCAATGACAATACCTTCATATTCCTTGGGCACATCCACGGTGACTTCTTCAAAAGGTTCAAGTTCAACCCCGTCTATCTTTTTAATAATCACCTGCGGCTGGGAAACTTGCAGTTCAAAACCCTGACGGCGCATATTTTCCAACAGCACAGCAATATGCAATTCACCCCGACCAAAAACTTTGTAATAGTCAATCTGAGAAAAATCAATCTTCAGACCCACATTAACTTCCAATTCTTTTTCCAAACGCTCTTTAATCTGCCGACTGGTGACAAACTTACCTTCGCGCCCAGCAAATGGGGAATTATTTACTAAAAAGTTTAGAGAAATTGTTGGTTCGTCAATTTTAATGGCTGGTAAAAGTTCCTGAGCTTTATCCAAACAAATAGTATCGCCAATATATATATCAGGTAAACCAGCCATCATAACAATATCTCCAGCTGAAACTTCATTGACTTCTTTACGATTTAAACCCTCAAAGGTAAATAGTTTAGTCACCGTACCAGAAATAATTTCAGCGGAATGTTTTTTTACAAAAATCTTGTCCCCTGTTTGTAAAACTCCTTCATAGACTCGGCCAATACCCATACGGCCAAGATAATTATCATAGGCTAAATTAAAGGGCTGAAAAGTAAAAGGTTTAGTCGTATCACCACCAGCTGGAGGAACATTTTTTAAAATTGTTTCCAAGAGTGGCACGAGATCTGTTGATTCATCAGCTAAATTTAATTTAGCTATCCCCTGTTTGGCAATGGTATAAACAACGGCAAAATTTAGTTGTTCATCAGTAGCACCTAGATCCATAAATAATTCTAAGACTTTTTCATGAGCCCATTCAGGCCTAGCTGCCGGTTTATCAATCTTATTCAAAACCACGATTGGCTTCAGACCTAATTCCAATGATTTTTTCAAAACAAACTTAGTCTGTGGCATAGGACCTTCTTGGGCATCAACAATCAGTAAAACTGAATCAATGGAACGCAAAACTCGCTCCACTTCTGAACCAAAATCAGCATGACCGGGAGTATCAACAATATTTATCTTGGTGTCTTTGTAAAAAACAGAAGTATTTTTAGAGTAAATCGTAATACCACGCTCTTTTTCAAGATCGTCTGAATCCATGCTCACGCTCTCGTCAGTAGTCATGCCTGTCTGTCGCATTAAAGCATCAGTTAGACGAGTTTTACCATGATCTACATGGGCAATAATGGCGATATTTCTAATTTCCATACTTGTCCGCCTATGGTGAAATATATATAAATGCTTTTCAAGTGAAGAATGCACCATTATATATTAAATAACCTTATTTGTCAATTTATTATACCTAAAAATTCTTGACTTATACTTCTTTCTATGATATAATCTGCTTTCTATGAACCTAGAAAATCTCAAAACAGCTTTAGCTGAGCAACCAAAATTTCGTTTTAAGCAAGCCTTTAAAGCGATTTTTGTGGACCTCATAACTGATTGGCAGGAAAATACCACTTTACCACTAACGTTACGAGAAGTTTTGAATAGTGAATGTTCTTTGGATATAAAGCCAGAAATTTTTGGTTCCAAAAAAAGTGAGACTATAAAAGCTCTAATCACTCTTAATGGTGGCACTAAGATTGAAACTGTACTCATGAAACATAAAGATGGTAGAGCTACGGTCTGTGTTTCTTCCCAAGTTGGCTGTCCCATGGGTTGTAACTTTTGTGCCACGGGAAAAATGGGTTATAAAAGAAATTTAACAATTAGTGAAATAGTGGAACAAATTTTATTCTGGCAGCGCTTTTTACACAACAGTATCAGTGGCCCGGACAGAGTCACCAATGTGGTCTATATGGGCATGGGAGAACCATTTTTGAACTATGACAATGTTATAGATTCAATTAAACTAATTAATGACGAAGAAATTTTCAACATTGGCGCCCGGCACATTTCCGTCTCTACCTGTGGTCTGATTCCCGAGATAAACAAATTTGCCAAAGAAAAAATGCAAATTAATCTGGCTATTTCTTTGCACGCCTCCAACAGCAAACTTCGTTCGGAACTCATGCCAATTAATAATAAATATCCTTTGGAAAAATTAATGACAGCGGTGAAAAATTATGTAGCTAACCGTTCGAGACAAGTAATGTTTGAATATTTAATGATCAACGGGGTCAATGACAGTGAATTTCATGCGAAAGAACTATCCGGACTTATGCAAAATCCCCTCTACGTAATAAATCTCATCCGCTATAACCAAACTGGCAAATACCAACCCTCTACAGCTACGGCCATCAAAAAATTTAAAAATATTTTACTTCGGGCTGGAGTCAAAGTCACCCAGCGTTATGGTTTTGGTGATGACATTCAGGCAGCCTGCGGACAATTAGCTAGAAAGAATAAATAACCTGCTATGCAACTGCCAAAAGGAAATATCCTACCAAATACTGGGTTCAGCCGAAACCAACCCTACCAAAGGTATTATTTCTCACAATTCACCCATTGGTTCAGCTCTCCTAGGACACAAAGTTGGTGACGTGGTAAAAATACAAATAGCAGACAAAGAAATTAAGTGTGAAATTTTGGAGATAAAATAAAATAGATACTAAAAAACACCCAAGTAAAGGATGTTTTCGTTGTCTAATTATCTTCCCCGACGACGAAAATCACTTTTAACATAGGACTTTCTACGGCCATGATTCCTTTTACTAGACATATTCTTTTGACCTTGCCGAGCAAATTGTCTTGGTCTTGCTGTAAAAAATCGTTCTTCATGAGGTGGCTTGGCTCTTTCTGCAGGCAAATTAGGTAGTGACAAAACTGGCAAAGATTTATGAATCAGTTGTTCAATCTTGCGGATGTCAGCTTTTTCCGGCGGCGTCACAAAAGAAATGGCTTTGCCATAACGTCCAACTCGGCCGGTTCTGCCAATACGATGAACATAACCTTCAGAATTCTCTGGCAAATCAAAATTAATCACTAAGGCAATATCTTTGACATCAATACCGCGAGCGGCAATATCTGTGGCCACCATAATGCGAAATTTGCCTTTAGTAAAACCACCGAGAGCGGCTTCGCGCTGAGGCTGAGAACGATTACCATGGATTTCCGTGGCCGTGTGGCCCATATCGCGGATATCGCGGGCAATTCGCTTAGCTCCATGCTTAGTGCGTGAAAATATAAGGGTCTTACTGTCTTGATACTGTTGCAACAGTGAATCAAGCAAACGCATCTTATCATTTTTCCTCACCACAAAAATTTCCTGTTCAACATTTTCTGGCAATGTCCCCTGGGGAGCAATCTCAATGCGCAAAGGTAATTTCATAAAAGTCGAAGCCAAAGAGGAAATAGATTTTGGCATGGTGGCTGAAAACAACATAATTTGTCGCTCCTTTGGCACAGTTTGCAAAATACGTTTAATTTCTGGTAAAAAACCCACATCAAGCATGCGGTCAGCTTCGTCTAAGGTAACAACATTTACTTTATCAAGTTTGTAGATATCTTGATTCATCAAATCAAGCAAACGTCCTGGAGTGGCAATAACCACATGGGGATTATTTCTCAGAGCTGACACTTGGGGACGTTGGTTAATTCCGCCAATGATTACAGCTGAACGAAAACCAATGGGTTTGCCAATTTGCTCTAGAGCTTGGGCAACCTGAAGAGCCAGTTCGCGAGTGGGTACTAAAACTAAACCTTGACCTTTGTTCAAAGCCAAACGCTGAATCATGGGAATACCAAAAGCCAGGGTTTTGCCTGTCCCGGTTTGGGCAATACCCACCACGTCTTTACCTTCCAAAGCACTAGGAATCACCTGGCGCTGTATAGGTGTTGGAGTTTTAAACTCCTTTTGAGAGAGGATAGCGAGAAAATTCTTCCCTATCCCAAGGTCGCTAAAACGACCTGTATTTTGTTCTTTTTCTGTCATAATATATTGTGTGACTCAATTTTCTTCGAGGTCTAATGCTTTTTAAAAATATTTTTAATCAACCAAATAATAAGATAAACAATTGCCGTGGTAAAAATAATTATAGGTCCAGAAGGCAAATTTAAATAGTAAGAGAGAATAATGCCGGTTGTATTTGAAAAAATAGCTAAACCAACAGCGATAAATATTATATTTTTAAACCGCCTACTCAATAATTGAGCACTGGAGGCAGGTAAAGTTAAAAGGGCAATGACTAAAATGACTCCCACCGATCGAATCAATACTACAACTGATAAGGCAATCAAGACAAGCAAAAAAAGATACAACGGAAAAACTTTGATATTGGTGAGTATGGCGAATTCTTCGTCAAAAATAATAGCCACAAACCATTTAAACAATATCCATACGCTTAAAAGAATAAAACCATTAAGAATAAGAATATAGATAAGGTCTTGCTTGGCTGGTAATAAAATATTGCCAAACAAATAACTCATAAGATCTGCTGCATAGCCAGGCGTAAAATAAATAAAAATAAGCCCTATGGCCATCCCAATTGCCCAAATTGCGCCAATAAAAGCATCTTCTTGTGATTTATTCTTTTTACTTATAATTCCAATACCAAGAGCTGATATAATACTGAACACCAAGGCGCCTAAAACTGGGTTTATTCCCAAAAAATAAGCAATACCTATGCCACCGAAAGAAGCATGGGCAATACTGCCGGATATAAAAGATATTTTTTTAATCACTATAAAAACCCCAATAATACCACAAGCGATGCCACTTAATATTCCTATAATAAGGGCATTTTGAAAAAAGGTGTATTGCAGTATATCAAACATATTTTTAATATATTATACAATCTTTATCGTGATGAACATGTTTGAAGTCAGATGAATCACATTGTCCGGTTACTTTGTCAGCCTGATTACAAATAATATTTTTATTTAAACAAAATACTCTATTTATATATTTAGATACTGAACTCACATCATGGGAAACAATTATTATAGTCATTTCTTTATTTAAAGTATTTAGTAATTTATATAAATTATCACCGCTTTCCTTATCAACACTATTAGTTGGTTCATCTAAAAGCAACAATACAGGATTTCTTATCAAAGCTCTTGCTAAAAGAACTTTTTGCCTCTGCCCGCCTGATAATTCCCCAATGACCCTGTCTTTTAAATTTACCAAATTCATGTCTGCTAAAGCTTTTTTAGCTTTTTCTGTGTCTTGCTGATTAAATCTTGCTCCAATATTTTTTTTGCCTAAAAGACCGCTCATTATTACTTCCCAAACTGTTATTGGATAATCCAAATCAATTCGGCTATACTGAGGAACATAAGCAATTTTATCTCTGGCGTCTTCTGGTTGTTCGCCAAAAACAGTTACAACACCTTTGTCTGGTTTAATAAGTCCGAGAATAATTTTTAATAATGTACTTTTACCACCACCATTAGGTCCAATAAGTCCAACAAAATCTTTTTGATTAACCTCAAAACTAACGTCTGTTAAAACATCGGTTTTTTTATTATATGAATATGTAATGTGGCGGGACGAAATTATAGTTTTCATATATTATCGCAACGCGCTTACTATAATATCTGACATTTTTTCTAAATTGTCAAAATAATCTTTAGCTAGAGGATCTATTTGAACAACTACACCATTAATTTCTTTCGCAATGGCTTCAGCACTTTTGGTACTAAATTGTTTTTGCACAAAAATAATATTTACATTATCCGCCTTGGCTTCATCTATTATTTTTTTCAAATGCTCTGGAGATGGATCTTTACCTTCTATTTCTATTGCTTCCTGCTCAAATTCATATGCACTCGCCAAGTAACCAAAAGCTGGATGAAAAACGAAGATAGTTTTGTTTTTTATTGGTTCAAATACAATTTTTAATTTAGAATTTAGCTTATCTAAATCACTAATAAATTGATTGTAATTAATTAAAAAGTATTCTTTATATTCCGGCTTAAATTCCACTAATGAGTTATAAATATGTTCTGCTTGAATTTTTACCAATTGGGGAGATAACCAAATATGAGGATCATTTCCGGATTCATCTTCGTGGCTATCATCAGGCTCACCCTCATATTCTTCGTCTTCATGACTGTGAGCCGCTAATTTTTGTAAAATAATGCCTTCTGAGGTGTCTACTATCTTCATTTTAGAATTAATATTAATTAATTTTTCCATTTGCGCTTTTTCAAACGAAACATGTCCAATACGAAAATATATATCAGCTGTCTGCAATTTTTTTAGTTGCTCAGGAGACGGATCATATGTCGCAGGGCTAAAGCCTGGCGGAATCATTTCACTTACTATAACTTTATCGCCCCCAATTCTTTCTACAAAATCAACTTGAGGCAAAATACTTACCATCACATTAATTTTTTCAACACTACTTTTTTCTGTGACTATATTATTTGTACAACCAGAGAAGATGAATGATCCCCCTATCAAAAAAATTAATAGAGACAAAAATCCCACTATTTTTTTCATATGTTTAAATTACATTTATTACATACCCCGATTAGTGTTAACTGGTGGTGTATGTTTGAAAAATTTTTAAAATTACCAAAACTATGATTACACTTTACTTCTTCCATATAGCCACATTTTTTGCAGATAATAAGAATGTTGGTTATTTGTGTAGTTTGGTTTAAATTATTATTTTTATTTCATTATTAATTTTTACACTATAGTTCCTTCTTAATATCCTCCCAAGTAATACCACTATACTCCTCAATTTCTTTCCCCGCCAGTTTTGTCAATAATAAATCCGAGCCGTCGCAAAGCTCGGATAAATTTTTTACGTTTTATTTCACCATGCAATTCGCTAAGCGAGGGCATATTCACCTTGTTTGTCACCCACTTTATATATTGCTGCTTCTCTATCGTAGGAAGAAGGAATTTCAAAAGAGGTCAAGATTGCATCTTTAACATTTTTATCTAATTGTTCTGGGTTTTTTCCAGAGGTTACTATAGAACCATATCTAAAATTAGTGCTAATAGCAATAATTTTATCGTCTTCACCCTTTTCATATTTAAAATTCAATGAACCATAATTTCTGAAATATTGTGCAAGCTCAAACAAACCACGTGGTACAGAGGCTTTTCCCAAAAGTACTTTAATTAATTGGTCTTTGATTTGTTTTGTTAATGACATATATTCGTTTATTAGTTAAAGAACTATACCATCTATTTCATTATGTGTCAAGTATACCATAAAAGTAAATTCTAGGCTATATCAAAAGTCAATAAGTTCTACCGTCCCACTTGGGTATACAAAAAACCTCGCTGTTTAAGCGAAGTTTTGTGTCAGCTCGGCGGGTGGGATTCGAACCCACGACCCATTGGTTACAGTTAACTTCCTATTTCTAGAAAGACTGGACTATATCTTCACCTACGTCTAGACTCGTGTAAACACGAGAACGTGAGGGTGCGGAGCGCTTCGAACCTAAAATAATTCAAGTTCTACTCCCCTTGGGGATAGTCTCTGAACCTTCTCTCATTTAATTAGATAACTAAATAAGGCTTGGCTGCTGATTACCCTTTCTAAATAGAATTAGGGCTCCCAGTCCCGCATCGCATTATAAAAATTGACGCGAGATCCTGCTAAGCAGGACAATTCACTCCGTTATTCACTCCAATGTTTCCATTGAAGGCTGCGTTTTAGTCACAGCCAATTGCTCTACCACTGAGCTACCGCCGAATGTTCAAATAAAAGAACAGCCATAAAACCGCGAATATTATACCAGTTTTTAAACTAGATGTCAAGCACATCAATCATGGCCTTGCGATAAGCACAATAATCACAATCTTCTCCAGGATTAGGCAGTTTATCACTTACTAAACACTGATGAATTTCCTGAATTGTATTATCCACCCAGCTATCATCACCTTCATAAGCAATTAAAGTAATTTCAAATTCCAGCTTGCCATCAAAAGCTTCTTTGTCAGTATCGCCATTGCAATAAACAAAATAGCCAGTATTGGAAACCTTATAGCCATTTTGACGCAAGAGCCACTGGTAAACTTCCATTTGCCGTTTATAGCCATCTTGCCAGTCTTTATCTATCTTATCTATCTTTTCATTTTTACTTGTGGATTTATAATCCACAACAATATATTCCCCGGCCTTATTTTGCCAGAGATCATCAATCGCCCCCATTATAGTGAAGCCAGTAGACGGGTGTTCAAATTGCACGCCAGTAAAATTATCCCGCCATTCATTTAGTTGTTCATGGGCTACAGGTACGGCATCAACTTTATATTTCTTTTGCAAAGGATGTTGTTTGTTTTTTGCCCGATGAATATCAAATTCTTTTTTTAATAATGTATCCACAGCTGAATTGAGATTATATGGATACATGGGCGGGCGCTTCACGCCAAAACGATTATCCAAATAAAAACAACGGGGGCACTCCACAAAGAGGTCTATTTTTGACCGGCTTAATTTCCAATTATTTTTCCCCTTGGGATTATAATTCCAGCGGGCATCCCGAGGCACTTTGTAATAGTCTGACATAGTTGTTCTATTCTACCATATTTTTTGAAATAAACAAAGAACTACTTACTTAATAGATATTCTTTTGTTCTTGATTGATTTATTGTCAAATTTATGATATATTAATAACAATATGAAAAAAATTCATCTATTTCTTAGTTTAGCTAGCTTTTGCCTGTTAGTCCTGTTATTTGTACCTCAAATCAGTCAAGCTGAGTCATACTCACAAGGTGATCTTCTAAAAAGCGAAACTAGCCAAGGTGTTTACTATATTGCCGCCGACAACAAAGCCTATAAATTCCCTAATTTAGAAACCTATCACTCTTGGTATAGCAGTCTAGCTGATGTAAAAGTGATTAATAAAGCAGAATTCTCTAAAATTAAAAAAAGTAAAGAAATTATTACTATCCGCCCAGCTACTAGACTAATTAAGTTTGCCAGCAGTAACAAAGTTTATGTTCTTGATACTGGCGCTAACCTGCGCTGGCTGGATAGTGAAGCCACAGCCAAAAGTCTCTATGGCGACAATTGGACTAGATATATTTTAATTTTACCTACTAATCGCATAAACGACTATACTTTTGCTGAAGCTATTAAACATCCCTCAGACTTTAAAATCATCAGCAAAAAACAACAAGCTAATAATATTTCTGTAGAACTTAAAGCCCGTAAGATAATTGCTGAAACTGTTAAAACTTCTGACAGTTTGGCTGAACCTTTAACTCTTAAATCACTGAGTGAAAATCTAAAATCCGGTTTTAGTCCTAAATTTGACCCCGAAGTCGTAAGTTACACCATCACTGCTGAATATTATGAAGAAAGCCTGAGTCTTAGACCCATGGCTAATAAAGATGATGCAGAAATATTAGTTAATAGCATCCCAACGCCTAATAGTTCTGAAATAACTTTTAAACTTAATGAAGGTGAAAATCAAATAGTCATCAAAATCAGCCGACCTGGCTACCAGACTAAAACCTATACCATCACAGCTATCAGAGTCTTGGCAAAGAATAATAATCTCTTAAAATCTCTTAGTGAAAATTTAGAACATAATTTAGATCCTAAATTTGACCCTAGACACTATAGCTATACATTATTGGCCAGATATTATGAAAAACTTTTGGAGTTAAAAGCTAGTGTAGATGATAAAGATGCTAGTTTATTAATCAATAGAACTCCAGCCAATTCTGGTAAAACTTATAGTTTTGATATTAGTGATAAAGACACTATTACTATTTATTTAAGAGTGACTGCCCAAAGTGGTCGCAGCCGTCTCTACACTCTCAACATTAAAAAAGAAGAGGAGCCTGATGAAAATGCTGTGGAATTAGCTTCACTAGAAACTGATTTGGACGCACTCCTCTACCCTAATTTTAATCCTGATAAAACTGAATACCGAGTTAAGACTAGTTTGAAGGATAAGGTGAAAGTGACGGCCAAAGCTAAACATGCTGATGCCTCTGTCCTGATCAATGGCAAAAAAACTACTTCCCAAACTATTAACCTCTATTACGGCGATAATGAAATCAAGATAAATGTAGTCTTGCCAAATGGCGCAAACAAAGAATACACTTTAATTGTCAACAGAGCTGAAACAGCCAAGGTATATGATAAGGATGGTAATTTGGTTAATTAAATACATAAGCCAAACAAAAATCTCCACGAGTTGTGGAGATTTTTGTTTGGCTCTCCACTTTCCGCGAAATCCGAACGCTGAATTTTGAAAAAGATTTACGCTCGGGCGCGGCGGAATTCCCCCCCACACCCCCCTTCCGCCTCGCCCTCGCTTTGGACGCCGACGGAATTTGTG
>CAZRZS010000021.1:9493-12263 GCA_964604685.1 uncultured Gammaproteobacteria bacterium | reverse complement strand
TGAATGCTAATGGGGTGGGGAGTGAAAATATAAACTTGACTTTGCCTTTATAATAAACTCAGGAAAGCTGTCTTGACAGCTTTTTCTTTTTTATATATCATACTGGGCAGGTATTAAATATAATCTATGCTGCAATTCAATAAGGAAGTGAATTAAGGTTTACAACTTATACTAGCTTTGATGGAATTATCAAAAGGCGAGCTTTTAAGTTTACGCCAATTTTCCAAAGACAGCGCTATCTCTTTTCTTTTTCTCCAACGTATTGCCAAAAAATTGCGTGAGGCTAATATAATTGAGGCAGTCAAAGGTGCTCAGGGTGGTTATAATTTAATAGTTAATCCTAAGAAGACAACAATCAAGAATGTGATTGAAGCCATTGAAGGTGAATATGCCGTAGCTAATTGTTTAAAAACTACTTGCCACTGTCCCAAGGAAAAGACATGTCGATCACATCAAATTTTTAAGGTGATTAATAAGCATTTGATTGAGTACTTAGATAGTATGTCAATTGTTGAATTAAAAAAGTATGCTAAACTTCCCGGAGAAGCCAAAAACTAAATGCCTAGTCTATTTAGATCATGCGGCTACAACCTATGTAAATGAAGAAGTCAAAGCGGCCATGGAGCCATTTTTTTCTGATTGCTTTGCCAATCCTTCTAGTCTTTATGCCATTGGCCGGGAAGCCAATGGAGCTTTGAATGATGCTCGTCGTCAAGTTGCCAAAATTCTTCACGCCTTGCCATATAATATTATATTTACTGGTGGGGGAACAGAATCAGATAACCTGGCAATTTTAGGTGTAGCTCGCAAGCATCAAGATTACGGTAAGCATATTATTACAACAAAGATAGAACATCATGCTTTAATTCATCCTTTGGTAGAGTTGGAAAAGCAAGGTTTTGAAGTGACTTATCTAGATGTAGATTCGCAAGGTTTTGTATCTCCAAAAAAAGTTATGCAAGCTATTCGTCCGGATACCATATTGATTTCAGTTATGTATGCCAATAATGAAATTGGCACAGTGGAACCGATTGCCGAGATTGGCCGAGAAATTTTGAAATATCGTAAAAAACATGGGACAGAATACCCATATTTTCACACCGATGCCTGCCAGGCAGCCGGAGCTTTGGAAATTGATGTAGAAAAATTGCATGTAGATTTACTAACATTAAATGCTAGCAAGATTTATGGCCCCAAAGGCGTGGGTGTGTTGTATAAGAGACGTGGTTTACAAATTGAGCCATTAATTTATGGTGGCGGCCAGGAAATGAAACTACGCTCAGGTACAGAAAATGTTTCTGGGATTGTTGGCTTGGCGAAAGCGTTGGAGTTAGTACAAAAACACAAAAACACAGAAAACACAAAAACACGAGAACTAGTCAGATATTTTTGGGGGTGCATCCAGAAAGAAATTGCCAAAGTGTGGTTAAATGGTCCTGAGATAGGGGAGAAGCGCTTGCCAAATAATTTAAATTTTTCTATTTTAGATGTGGAAGGTGAGGCCTTACTTTTATATTTGGATGCTTATGGCATTTGCTGTTCTACTGGTTCGGCTTGTACTTCGATATCATTAGAACCATCGCATGTACTCTCAGCTTGTGGTTTGCCTTATGAGTATTCTCATGGCAGTTTGCGTTTTACTTTGGGCCATTGCAATTCAAAGAAAGATATAGATTATGTGATGAAGTATTTACCAAGTATTGTAGAAAAATTGCGCGAGATTTCTCCGGTTAATTTACCTTTAGATTTTAAAGACAATAAACACTCTCAATATCAGCTAAAATAATTTATGACAGCTAAAACCGCACAAATTAAAGACAAAGACGGTAATTCTTGGCTCTACAGCGACATAGTTAGGGAGCATTTTTTTCATCCCCGCCATATGTTGTTAAATAGTGAGGATTTTGATTTAACTGGATATTATGAAGGCCGGGTTGGTTCGCCAGCTTGTGGTGATGAAATGGTTATTTGGGTTAAGATTGATAATGAGAAAATATCTGATTGCAAGTGGCAAACTTTTGGCTGTGGTTCAGCTATTGCTTCTACATCTATTTTGGCAGAAATGGTTTTAGAAAATGAGGGCATGACTTTAGTTGAAGCAAAACAAGTGACTCCGCAAGATATTATCAAACGTTTGGGTGGCTTACCCCCAAGAAAAATTCATTGCTCAATTTTGGGCGACCAAGCCCTACAAAAAGCTATACAAAACTATGAAAGTCAGAATAAATAAAGAAAAGTGCCTTGGTTGTGGCACCTGCGTGATTTTAGCTGCCGGCAGTTTTAAGTTGGCAGATGATGGCAAAGCTGAAGTACTTGAACCCTATGGTGATGATGAACAGATAATTCGTGAAGCCGCAGATTCATGCCCGATGGGCGCTATTGAAGTAGTTGAAGAATAGGGTTGACAGAATGATTTTTGATGGTGTATAATATAGGTATATGGCTACAAAAACCTACTGTGATAAATGTAAAAAAGTTAAAAAAGAAAAAGATGATTGGGTGTCTTTGTCTTTAGGTTTACACTTATTTGGTAAAGAAAACTTTGGTCTAAAATCCAGTCACAATAGTTGGGATTTATGCGAAAAATGTGGTAAAAAATTTATCCCTAAAATTTTAAATGTTTTAAAAAAATAAAATATGGAAGAACAAGTTACAAATAAGGATATACTTGATGCTATTAATGTATTTTCCACCAATATGGATAATAGATTTGATGGTGTAGAAGGACGTTTGGATGGTGTAGAAGGACGTTTGGATGGTGTAGAAGGAC
>CAZRZS010000021.1:7245-9393 GCA_964604685.1 uncultured Gammaproteobacteria bacterium | reverse complement strand
GGTGTAGAAGGACGTTTGGATGGTGTAGAAGGACGTTTGGATGGTGTAGAAGGACATCTTAGTACTTTAGAAAGCAAAATGGATGAAGGTTTTGCCAGCTTAAGGAGCGAAATCCTCGAAGTTAAAGCAGAGTTGACTAAATTAATTGAAAAATGGGAGAAACGTACACGGGAAGATTCTGATGTTTCAAGTAGTGATTATTTGGCTTTAAAGGTAAGGGTAGAGAAAATGGAAAAACAGTTGCAGAAGCTACAATTTGCTCAAAATTAATTAGAGACTAGAAGTAAATACCCTGTGATTTAAACAGGGTATTTTTTATATTTTCTTGCTTTTTCAGCCAATTTTGGGTAGAATATACTCATGTCCGAAACCGGAAAATTATATATTGTCGCCACGCCAATCGGGAATCTTGGCGATATTACTTTGCGAGCGCTGGAAACTTTAAAGAGCGTTGATTTTATTTTATGTGAGGATACGAGAAATACGCAAAAATTATTAAATCATTTTGAAATAAAAACCAAAACCATTAGTTATCATCAGCATAGTGAAGAAAAGAAAGTTAGGGAAATTGAAAATTTGTTAGAACAAGGAAAAAATTTGGCCTTAGTCACAGACGCTGGAACACCTGGAATTTCAGATCCTGGCAATAAACTAATAAACCAATTAACCATTAAACTATTTAATAATTTAACAATAGTTCCGGTTCCAGGTTCAAACGCAGTCATAACCGCTTTAAGCATTTCTGGATTTCCGACTGATCACTTTCTTTTTCTTGGCTTCCCTCCGCATAAAAAAGGCCGTCAAATGTTTTTTCAGGAAGTGGCGGAAGCAAAATATACAGTGGCGTTTTATGAGTCCAGCCACAGGATAAAAAAATGTTTGGCTGAACTAGAAAAAGTTTTATCAAAAAATAGGCAGGTTTGCATTTGTCGTGAGTTAACTAAAAAATTTGAAACAGTTTATAGAGGAACGATTGAGGAAATTTTGAGCTTGGATATTTCAGAAAAAGGGGAGTTTGTAGTAGTAATTTCTAAAAATAAACTAACATGAATAAAAATTTTTACCTTACCACCACACTGCCTTACGTCAATGCCGAACCGCATATTGGTTTTGCTTTGGAAATTATCCAAGCCGACGCGATTGTCAGGTATCACCAGCTGTTGGGCGAAGAAATTGTTTTTAACACTGGCACTGATGAGCATGGTCTCAAGATTTATCGCAAAGCGCTGGAAGAAGGCAAAGACCCGCAAAAATACTGTGATGAATATGCGGCTAAGTTTGACGCTTTAAAACAAGCGCTTAATTTGAGTTATACCAATTTTATCAGGACGACTGATGAACATCATACCCGAGCGGCGCAGGAATTTTGGTTGCGTTGCGAGAAAAATGGCGATATTTACAAGAAAAACTATAAAATAAAATACTGCGTAGGTTGTGAATTGGAAAAAACTGATTCAGAATTGGTGGATGACAGGTGCCCGGTGCACTCTAATTTAGACTTGGAATTAATTGAAGAGGAAAACTATTTTTTTAAATTTTCCAAATATCAAAAGCAACTCTTAAAACTCTACAAAGATAATCCAGATTTTGTCGTGCCGACACACCGCTTGCAAGAAATTAAAAATTTTGTGGAAAATAGATTGGAAGATTTTAGCATTTCGCGCCTTAAAGCCAAAATGCCCTGGGGTATTCCAGTGCCGGGTGATGAAAAGCAGGTGATGTATGTTTGGTTTGACGCGCTAATAAACTATGTTTCAACTTTAGGCTGGCCCAACGATGAGAAAAATTTTAAAAAATTTTGGCCAGGATACCAGGTGGCTGGTAAAGATAATTTGCGCCAGCAATCCGCTATGTGGCAGGCCATGCTTATGTCAGCCGGACTGCCTGCGTCTAAACAAATTTTTATTCATGGCTTTATTACTGCTGAAGGCCAAAAAATGAGCAAGAGCTTGGGTAATGTGGTGGAACCATACAACATTGTGGAAAAATATGGAACTGATGCTGTTAGATATTATTTGCTTGGCGCTGTACCTTCATATCAAGATGGTGATTTTTCCATAGCTCGCTTTGAAGAATTTTATACCGCGCATCTTGTCAACGGCGTTGGCAATTTAACGTCCCGCATTTTAACCATGCTGGAAAAATATT
>CAZRZS010000021.1:0-7145 GCA_964604685.1 uncultured Gammaproteobacteria bacterium | reverse complement strand
GAAGATATTTTTGAAATGCATAATTTTTGGAAAGATTACAGCGTGGCATTTAGAAATTATGAGTTTGACATGGTGGTGTCCTTGATAAATAAGCTGGTGAGCGAATGCGACCAAAAAATTACTCAAGAAAAACCTTGGGTTAAAGCTAAAAATAATGAAGACATTTCAGCTTTGCTTTATCAGCTGGCTGAATGTCTGCATCAAATCGCCGTGGCCTTACTGCCCATTATTCCAGAAACTGCGGAAAAAATCCTCAAACAGCTCAATACTGAAGAGAAAGACCATAGCTGGGGGAAGTTGAATAAAGGTGATATAATTAGAAAAGAAGGAATACTTTTTCAAAGATTAGAAAAATAAACAATCTTTTTTATTCTTAATTTTTATCCTATGGGCTTATCCGACATTATATTGCTAATAATAATAGCGGGCTTTGCCATGTTTGGCTTTTGGTTTGGTTTAATTCACACTTTAGGTTCATTATTAGGTACAGTTTTTGGCGCCTATTTAGCTTCACGCTATTATGAGCCCATGGCTGATTGGTTAATAAATATAACTGGCTGGGGTGAAAATATTTCCAAAGTTGTCATGTTTATTATTGCTTTCATTATTATCAACCGTTTGGTTGGTTTTGCTTTTTGGATTGCTGAAAAATTCTTGCATATTTTTACTAGCCTGCCATTTATTAAAGGCCTAAATCGTATTCTAGGACTCTTACTTGGCATATTTGAAGGATTGATTACAGTTGGTTTGATTTTGTACTTTATTGAAAGGTTTCCTTTATCAGAATTTGTCATGCAACATGTAGCTGGTTCTGCTGTCGCCCCTTATGCAGTTTCTACTGCTGAAATTCTTTTACCTTTGTTGCCTGAAGCGCTAAAAATGCTGCAAAGTACAGTTAATTATGTTGAAAATATTATTTTATGACTTTAATTGATACCCACTGTCATATTCAATTTAAAGGGTACGATGATGACCGTGAAGAGGTCATTATTCGTTGTAAGGAGAAGAATGTTTTGATGAATACCGTGGGTACCCAACAAGACACCAGCAAGAAAGCCGTGGAGTTGGCGGAAAAATATGACAATATTTACGCCACCATTGGTTTGCATCCTGTTCATCTCTTTCCTACTTACATAGATGAAAGTGAATTAGCTTTCATGTCTCGCGAAGAAGAATTCGACGAAGAATATTATGGTGACTTGGTAAAGTCAGACAAAGTCATCGCAGTGGGGGAGACAGGTATCGATTTATACCACCTGCCCAAAGATTTCTCCCGGGAAGAAGTTTTGACTAAACAAAAAGCCATATTTATTCAGCAATACAATTTTGCTCAAAAGCATGATTTACCACTAGTTATTCATGTGCGTGATGCCTACGAAGAAATGATTGCCGTTTTAAGTGAGTCAAGCGATTCAATTAAAGGCGTAGTCCATTGTTATGGTGGTAATTGGCAGCAGGCGCAAAAATTTCTCGATTTGGGACTGTATATAGGCTTTACAGGTATAGTAACTTTCCCAGAGAAGAAAAATAATCCACAGCCAACTCTAGACTTGTTAGAAGTGGTGGAAAAATGTCCATTAGACAGAATTTTAGTGGAAACTGATGCCCCTTATTTAGCTCCTCAAGCCTATCGAGGCAAGAAATGTGAACCATGGATGGTGGAGGAAGTGGTCAAAAAAGTTGCTGAAATAAGGAAAAAAAGTGTAAAAGAGATAGAAAATATTACCTTTGAGAATGCTCTAAACCTTTTTAGTAAAATACAGCGCTAAAATATGCTGTATTTTATGTACAATCTAGATAAAAAATATAGGTTGACTAAGTTAAACCAATTTAATATAATATTGGCGTTTTAAATAAGTAATGCAAATATGGCTCTTTTACCAAAAGATCCTAAGGACAGAGCATACATTCTCCTAGGTTTAAAGATTACTGGAGATTTTGGGGCTACCATTGCTGTACCGGTGATAATTTTTGTTCTGGTTGGTCAATGGTTAGATGAAAAATACCAAACTACTCCATGGTTAACCATTTTAGCTTTTGTCCTAGCTGGTTTAATCTCAGCTAGGATTATCTACAAAAAAGCTAAAGCCTATGGTAAAGAGTATCAAGCCTTAGAAAGTAAGGAGAAGCGCACAGATGAGACTGATGGAGCCTAGAGTTCAATCCGTTAGATCTGTGTGCTCTCCGATCAAGTTAATTTTATGGGTGGAGAAATACATATTCCAACACTAGCACCAGAAGTCGTCTTCCAGATTGGTAGTCTTAATATTACCAATACCATGATAAATGCCTGGTTGGCGATTCTGATTTTCCTAATTTTAGGCATTGCCATTAGGAAAAGTGTTAAACTGCGTCCAGGAAAGTTGCAAAATACTTGCGAATTTTTTTTAGAAAGCGTTTTGGGCTACTTTGACCAAGTGACAGGAGATCGTAAACAAACTCTGCGGTTTTTACCTCTAGTTGGCTCGATCTTCTTTTTTATTTTACTCTCCAACTGGCTAGGTCTAATTCCCGGCACTGGTAGTATTTCCGTGGGCCATAATTTTTTACTGCGACCAGCTAATACAGATTTAAATTTGACCATAGCCATGGCCTTGACTTCAGTTCTGGCTTCACATATTTTCGGTTTTATCAGTATTGGCTTTTTCACTCACCTAGGTAAGTTTATACAAATCAAAAATATTTTTAAAAGTTTAAACAAAGGTCCCATTGCTATTTTTACCGCTATATTGGAATTTGCCGTGGGTTTGATTGAAATTGTTTCCGAAGCGGCCAAGGTGGTTTCGCTCTCACTACGTTTGTTTGGCAATATTTTTGCTGGCGAGGTCCTCATTTCTGTTATTTCAGCTCTGGTTGTAGCATTTGTACCGACCCCCTTTATGCTTTTGGAACTCCTGGTTGGTTTAATCCAAGCCGGTGTTTTTGCCATGCTGACTTTAGTTTATTTAACCGTGGCGACGTCTGAACCGCTTGTATTTTAGTCCATGTATATTGAATTTTATTATTAATCCAGATACAATTCCGCGAGGTTAAAAATCATTCCCCCTCGGCCGGTAAGTATCATCAGGAGAAAACTATGGATCATGAATCAATTGTGGTATTGGCCAAGGCCTTTACCATGGGTATTGGCTCAATCGCCCCTGCACTTGGTATTGGCCGTTTAGTTGCCAAAGCCATGGAAGCCATTGGCCGCAATCCAGAGGCCGCTGGTAAAGTCTTTGTCCCCATGCTTTTGGGTGCTGCCTTTGCCGAAGCTATTGCTATTTACGCCTTGGTTGTCGTTTTTACTCTAAAGTAATTCAATCTAAACAGGGTCAATTTGGCCCTGTCTGATTGCATTATTTAATAACAAATATATATGGCACAAGCTATTCATACGGAAGCTCAAGTCGAAGTTGATTCTCACGGCGCCCTAGCCAATGATGGCATTACCGCTTCGCTGGGCTTAAATGGACAATTATTCCTTTTTCAGCTGCTTAATTTTACTGTAGTGGCAATAATTGTTTGGTTTTTAATCCTAAAACCACTATCTAAGAAATTGGAAGAACGCAAGAATTTAATTGATTCCAGTTTGGAAAAAGCCAAGGAAGTTGAAACCAACTTGCTAATGAGTGAACAGAAATATCAAGACAAGATTGATGAAGCTAAGGTGGAAGCTAACAAAATTATGGCCAAAGCTCAAGCTGAAGGCAAAGAACTGACTGAAGACATGAAAAACAAGGCTAAAAATGATATTGAAGGCCTAGTTATACAAGCTAAACATAATATCAAAACTGAAAAAGATAACATGGTAATAGAATTAAAAGCAGAAACTGGTAATTTAGTGGTTGCTGCTGTAGAAAAAATTCTCAAAGAAAAGTTAGATGAGAAAAAAGATAAGGGGTTAATTGAAGAATCTCTAAAGGATTTAAAGAAATAATATGGCCAAGAAAATGAGCAACCGACAATATGCTCAAGCCCTGTATGAAGTAACCACAGGGTTATCTGGTGCTGACCTAAAAGACATTATAGCTGTTTTTGTTAAAATTATAGTTAGAGATCACAAGTTAAAACAAGCAGAAAATATTTGTGAAGAATTTATTAGATACGCTAAAAAGCAAGCGGGTGAAGTGGCTATAAAAGTGACTTCAGCCCGAGAGTTGGATAAAAGTACTTTAGAAAAAATTAAAAAAATATTTGGCAACAAAGTGGAATCTGTGAGAAATGTAGATGAGAGTTTATTAGGTGGTGTAACTGTGAAATTGGAGGATAGGATATTGGATGCGAGTCTTAAGACACAATTGAATAAATTAAAATTATCATTAAATTCATAATAATTTATATAATATATATGAGTACAAAGCAAATCGTGGAAGAACTCAAAAAGAGTATCAAACAGTTTGAAAAAACTGTGGAAGTTGAAGAGATTGGCACTGTCATTGAAGTCGGTGATGGTATTGCTCGCATTAATGGCCTAACCAAATGCCAAGCCCAAGAAATGCTTGAATTTACTGGTGGTATTTTTGGTGTTGCCCTTAACCTAGAAGAAGAAACTGTTGGTGCTGTTATTTTAGGCGAATACCAGAAGATTAAAGAAGGTGACACAGTCAAACGTACAGGCCGGGTATTATCTGTCCCAGTTGGTCAAGAATTAGTTGGTAGAGTAGTTAATGCTTTAGGCCAGCCAGTTGATGGCAAAGGTGACCTAAAAACCAAAGAATTCTACCCCATGGAAAAGATTGCTCCTGGTGTTATGACCCGTGAACCAGTCCATGAACCAGTCCAGACAGGTATAAAAGCCATTGATGCCATGATTCCGATTGGCCGTGGTCAACGTGAGCTTATTATTGGCGATCGCCAGACTGGTAAGACGGCTGTGGCTATTGATACTATTATTAACCAAAAGGGCCAGAATATGAAGTGTGTTTATGTGGCAGTGGGTCAAAAAGAATCTAAAGTTGCTCGTATTGTGGCTAAATTAGAAGAAACTGGAGCTATGGAATATACCACAGTAGTGGTGGCTGGCGCTTCTGACCCTGCCTCTATGTCATATTTAGCCCCTTATGCTGGTGTGGCTATGGCAGAATATTTTGCTGATCAAGGTGAAGATGTTTTGATTGTTTATGATGATTTGACTAAACAAGCTTGGGCTTACCGTGAAGTTTCTTTACTTTTACGTCGTCCTCCTGGACGTGAAGCCTATCCAGGTGATGTTTTCTATTTACACTCACGTCTCTTAGAAAGAGCTTGTAAGTTAAACAAAGACAATGGTGGTGGTTCTATTACCGCTTTGCCTATTATAGAAACCCAGGCTTCAGATGTGACTGCCTATATCCCAACCAATGTTATTTCCATTACTGATGGTCAAATCTTTTTAGAAACCGACCTATTCTACCGGGGTATTCGTCCAGCTCTAAACACAGGTATTTCTGTGTCTCGTGTCGGCGGTTCAGCCCAATTAAAATCTATGAAGAAAGTTGCTGGCAAATTGAAACTAGCCATGGCTCAATTTCGTGAATTGGAAGCCTTTGCTCAATTTGGTAGTGATTTGGATCCAGAAACTAAAAAGCAAATTGACTTGGGCCAACGCATGACCGAATTATTTAAACAAACCCAATATTCACCCATGCCCATAGCCGAACAGATTGCTTCCATCTACGCTGTTTCCAATGGCTATTTCAATGATGTGGAAGTAGCCAAAGTTGGTGAAACGGAAAAGAAATTGCTTGAGTTTATGAATCGTAGTAAAAAGAAATTGTTAGATATATTGACTAAGGGTGATTGGGATGACAAGATTGAAACAGAACTTAAATCAGCCTGTGAAGAATTTGTTAAACAATAGACAAAATACATGGAATAATATACAAATTGTATTTTAATCTATGTATTTTGTATCAAGTTAATCTATGTCCGTAAATAATAAAGCTATTACCCACCGTATCCATTCCGTGGGTAATACTAAAAAGATTACCAAGGCAATGGAGATGGTCGCGGCTGCTAAAATGCGTAAAGCAGTTGAAGCCGCTGTAAATACACGTACCTATGCTACGTTAGCTTGGGATTTACTTGTCCATCTATCAAAAGGCGATGAAAGAAAGCTGTCTTTGCTAGAAGTTCGTCCAGTTAAGAGGCTATTAGTTGTCTTAATTACTTCCAATCGTGGTCTTTGTGGTAGTTTTAATATCAATATTATTAGAAAAACAGCTGAACAGCTGAAAGATCCCAAAAATATTTCGCGTCATAGAGTGGGGGGGGCTTTTATTGAACCAACTGATAACATGGAAGTTGATGTGATTGGCGTGGGTAAAAAGGGCGCTGACTTTTCTAAAAAGATGGGTTATCACTTGATTGCGGCCTATGCTGAGTTATCAGATACACCAAAATTAGAAGATACTTTGCCCATTAGTAAGATGGTTATTAATGAATATAAAAAGAAAATCTATGACAAAGTTGTTATTGCTTATACAGATTTTCAATCAACTATTGCTCAAGTCGCTAAATTACGACAAGTTTTACCAATTTCGGAAAATGATTTGGAAAAAATGCTTGGTGAATTGGGCAGTGGTGAAGATAAAATAGAAGAAGTCAAAGTTGAATTAGCTGATTATTTATTTGAACCAAATAAAATAGAAGTTTTAAATATAATTCTACCTAGGTTGGTAGAGACACAAGTTTATCAAGCCATGCTTGAATCATCAGCTTCGGAACATTCAGCTCGCATGATGGCTATGCGCAATGCTTCTGATGCGGCCGATGATATGATAAAAGATTTGACTTTAACGTTTAACAAAGCGCGCCAGGCCAGTATTACTCAAGAAATTGCCGAAATAGCTGGTGGCGCTGCTGCTTTAGAATAATTAATAATATATTTAATATAATATACATATGAATAAAGGACACATCTCACAGATTATCGGCGTGGTTGCAGACGTCAAGTTTGAGGGCCAGCTGCCAGAGATATATACCGCTCTGGAAACTAAGATGCCTGATGGTAAAACCTTGGTCTTGGAAGTACAACAGCATCTAGGTGCCAATATGGTGCGTACGGTGGCTATGAGTACAACCGATGGTTTAGCCCGTGGTGTTGAAGTCATTGATACAGGTGCCCCCATATCCGTACCTGTTGGTCCAGAAACTCTCGGTCGCATGTATGATGTCACTGGTAA
>CAZRZS010000020.1:0-12626 GCA_964604685.1 uncultured Gammaproteobacteria bacterium | reverse complement strand
AAGGGGATTTGTGTTATAATGTTACTATTAAAACTTAATTAAAATTGTATGGCCGACTCCACTAAAACTATGACATTAGGCGATTTAGTTAGGCAGCGTTCCGCAGTTGTTTGCACAAAAGAACAAATTGAAGCATTAAGAGCACCAGATCGCTTGCTAAAGCCATCAGGGCTTCCAAGAGAAACAAAGAAGGGAGATGCGGAATTGTATCATAGTGGTAATGGTAGGAATGAATTCCGTATTTTATATAAGTCAGGTGATGGTAATATAAGGCAATTTGTTGTAACAAAAAAAGAAATAAACAATGGTGATTTTGATGGGATAAATACAGATGAAGATTTTGTATCTTCATTAATTGATGCTCAATTTAATTTAACTTTACATGATGTATCACGTGGTGATCGCGGATCCTTAGATCAAACTATCCAAGCTGTGGCAAAGCATCAACTAGAAAAGGAAAGAGAAGAAGTGAACCTATTAAAAGTAAGAGAAGATAAACAAAGAAAGGACAAGATGAACAGAGAAGCTGAAGAAAGGGCGAAAAAAGGATTTGAATTTTAATAAAACAAATATCAAAACCGGCGAGAGCAGGTTTTGATATTGGAAGAAGTGATGGGCGATAGGTGGAATGGTGGTTCGAGCCTAACCGCGCCATCACTGATTAGGAGTTTAATACAATTTTTCTACCTTTGTCCAGATGCTCAATCTTAATTTTCTTCACTCGTTTGCCTTTCAATAATCCGCGCACTTTCTCCGGCCATTCAATTACGCAAATAGAATTAGGATTACCTAAATAGTCTTCAACTCCGATTTCAATCAGTTGTTTTTCATTTTCTAGACGGTAAGTATCAATGTGTACCAGTTTACCATCTTTGTAAATATTCATGAGGGTGAAAGTAGGGCTTGTAATATTGTCTGTAATACCTAATCCTTGAGCAATGCCTTTGGTGAGGACTGTTTTACCTGCCCCTAGTTCACCTTGAAGTAAGACAATATCGCCGCCTTTGAGTTCAGCGGCGATTTTTTTTCCAAAAGCGATGGTTTGTCGTTGAGAGTGAGTGATCACATCAATTCTGGGTATAAGGGAAACTTTTTCGTCAATTCCAGCACTTGCTGTTTAATTCCCGCCAGTTTATTTTCATCTTGATAATTCGTCAGGGCTTCATTCATCCACTCGGCAATTTGCTCCATCTCTTTTTCTTTCATTCCCCGGGTAGTTAAAGCGGGTGTGCCAAAACGAATACCCGAGGGATCAAAAGGCTTGCGCGGATCGCCGGGGAAAGTATTTTTGTTGACCGTGATTCCGGCTTTGCCCAGCGCGGTTTCCGCTTCTTTGCCAGTAATATTTTTGTTGGTTAAATTAACCACCAACAAATGATTATCCGTGCCGCCAGTAACTAGTTTGAAGTCCAGTGAGAGCAGTTTTTCCGCCAAGGCCTGGGCATTTTTGACGATCTGTGCGGCGTAGACTTTAAATTCAGGTGTAGCCGCTTCTTTAAGAGCCACGGCAATGGCCGCGGTCTGGTGATTGTGCGGTCCGCCTTGCAAACCCGGGATAATGGCGCGATCAATCAAACTCGGCAGGTTTTCTTTGGTCTTTTCAGGTTTTACCAGCGGATTGGAAGGATTGCCGTTGCATAAAATTATCGCCCCTCGTGGACCGCGCAGGCTTTTGTGCGTGGTTGTGGTCACCACATCAGCAATGCCGACCGGATTGGGGTGGACTTTGCCGGCAACCAGTCCGGCCACGTGGCTCATGTCAGCCATGAGCCAGGCGCCGACTTCGTCGGCGATTTCGCGGTATTTGTCCCATTCATAAATTCGGGGATAGGCGGTGAAACCAGTAACAATCAGTTTGGGTTTATGTTCCTGCGCCAGTTTTCTCATGTTGTCCAAATCAATGTAACCATCATCTTTGCAAGTGTAGTTGACTGCGTTGTAAATGGTGCCGGAAAAATTGACTTTGAGCCCATGGGTCATGTGTCCGCCGTGATAAAGACTCATACCCATAAAGGTGTCGCCTGGATTAAGCAGGGCAAAATAGACCGCAAAATTGGCTGGCGAGCCGGAATGCGGTTGGACATTGGCATGGTTCGCGCCAAACAGGGTCTTGGCGCGCTCGCGGGCCAAATTTTCCACAGCATCCACATTTTCACAGCCGCCATAATAGCGCATGCCCGGATAGCCTTCGGAATATTTGTCCGTCAAACGCGAACCCAAGGCCTCCAGCACGGCTGGCGAGGTATGATTTTCACTCGGTATCATCTCCAACCCCTCACTTTGGCGCGCCACTTCTTTTTGAATTAGGTCATAGATTTTCGGATCTGAATTTTGTAGATGTTGTGTGTTCATATGGTCTCCATATTTGAAAATTAAGTGGTTTTATAGTATCATAGCCACAGTTTTTATTCAACTTTAATATGCTTTGGATATTATTGGCAATTTGTGCTCATTATTATATTTAGTATAACTTCTTGACCATATAGGTACCTTGTTTTTTGTAGCCAAGGTGGCGATAGTAATCCCGTACGCCAACGCCTGAAATCACAGCGATTTTTTTATATTTATTCTTTCTGCTAATTTTTTCCGCTTCTTGCATTAACTTCTTACCCCAGCCCTTATGTTGTGAAGCCTTTTTGTCTTTTTTACCAACTTCAATTAGCTGGCCATAGGTATGGAGTTCACGGATAAAAGATAAATTTTTTAAGTTGATTAAGTTAGCTAAGCTAACTAAGTTTTTTTGGTCTGGTAGGCGCAGGCGTAAAAAAGCAAACACTACTTGGCGTTTAGTGTCTTCAAAACTTAAAAAATATTCTGTACCACCAGTGGTTTCATATCTATCAGTAAATAATTTTAAATTTGAATTTTTTAATTTTAAATTTTGTTGGTGTCCAACTTCCCTGCAACGTAGGCACTGGCATTTCAATTTACGTTTAACCATGGCTTTTTGTAAAGCTTCGCGTAAATTAGTTATCCTATTGCCAGCTTGTATTTTATTGTCAGGGATATCGCGAATCAGACGTGAGATGCGGCAATAGCGGGGAGTTAGAGTTTTCATTTTTATGATTGCCTCAAAGAGTTTTTTTTCACCATAGGGTTTGTACTTGCCAGTTTTATACCACTTATACAACGGCGCAGATTTAATTACAACACAAGGATAGATTTTTACCATGTCAGGCTTTAGACCAGGATCAATAAAAAGTTCTTGGTACATTTCCACATCATGCTTAGCTGTAGTACTTGGCAGGTCTGGCATGAAATGCAAGTCAACTTTGAAGCCAGCTTGGCGCAGGAGCAGCATAGCTTCTCTGAATTGCTGAACTGTATGACCACGATTTACCAGTTTTAGGATTTTATCATCGGGTGCTTGCAACCCTAATTCTATTCTCGTACAGCCCATTTGCCGCATGTGGAAAATAGTTTTAGGAGAAATATGATCAGGTCGAGTTTCTAAGGTGAGACCAATAATGCGATGTTTGGCTTTCTCGTTTTTCTTTTGTTCGGTCTCTAAATCTTTTTGCAATTTGCTTAAATCTGCAGAATATTTTTGGGATTTAGAATTATTACAGGCCCGAAAAGATTCTAAAATAAACCAATATTGGTAGGAGAGGGGATAAGCGTTCCAAGTACCGCCTTTAATAATATATTCTATCTTGTCAGTCGGATGACCATTTTTTTTTAACATCTCAATCCGTCTTTGCATTTGTGTATAGGGGTTGAACTTTAGAGCCAATGCCCTGGCTGCAGCTGGTTCAGAGGCTAAGTAGCTTTTTGGCATTTTGGCTTCTAGCGGGCAATAAATACAGTTTCCGGGACAGTTGTATGGTTTAGTAAGGGAGGTGACGACTGCAATACCAGATAAGGTGCGGATATCAGCCTTGCGCAGGAATGTTAGGATTGATTTATTGATCTTTGTCTTTTTCGTTATTTTTTGATAGACTGATAGGAGTTCGCGATTAGATGGTTGTTTAATTTTTAATTGTCCACAGATTTTTCTGCGGGTATCATCAAGTTCAACCTTAGTTTGAGGTTTTTGTGAGATGATATATTTAAGAATTTTTTTTAGATTATTCATCTATGAATAGTAAGACTAAACAAATAATTGAGAAGAATAGGCAAGTTTATGATAGGATTGCTGAACCCTTTGCCCAAAGCCGTAAGTTTTTGTGGGCGGATTTAAAGCCCTTAGTTGTCTATACAGCCGAAGGGGACAAAGTTTTAGACCTGGGTTGTGGAACGGGTAGATTATATCAGTTATTTCAAGATATTCAAGATGTTGAATATATTGGCTTAGATCAAAGCGAAGGTCAGATAAAAGTTGCTCAGAAAAATTATTCCGAAGCCAAGTTTGTTGTTGGGGAAATGACAGAGCTTCCATTTGGTGATAATGAATTTGCAGTTGTCTATTGTGTAGCTACTTTTCACCATTTGCCAGATGAAGAAACCAGATTACAAGCTTTGCAGGAAATGAAGAGAGTGTTAAAATTAGAAGGCACTTTGGTTATGACTAATTGGAATTTATTAGGCAGATGGGGAGAAGGTAAGGTAAAGAGAAAAGAATACAAAGATTTGGGTAAAGGTGATTTTATAGTACCTTGGAAAGATAAGGCAGGTAATATACTAGGAGAGCGCTATTATCATGGTTTTGGCCTTGAAGAACTGGAAGATTTATTTAAAAAAGCTGGTTTTGAGTTAGAAGAGCAATATTTTGCTAAACACAGCCAAAAAACAGATAAGGATCAGGGAGAAAATATCATTAGTATTGCAAAAATGTGATTAATTTATTTAATTAGGAAATTGTTTTTATATTCCTGTAACTAAACAGACGATGGCACCTTTAAATTGCCAGCCTTTTTCCACGGCTTTTTTAAGCCCAGCAATTGAAAGTGAACCATTGGTAGAAACAGCTACGTTACAAGTGTCTTTGACAAGATTGATGGCTTCTTTAATATGTTGATTAGTAATTATCCAGCCAGACCCACTAGTTTCTTTAATAATTTTAATAACCTTGTCTTTGCGCTGTCCAGTTTGGTCAATGAGGGCATCAGCGACAGATTGTTCGTCATTTTCTGCAGTGTCGAACTCTTCCGCAATTCGATGGCAAGAAGTAGTTTGTACGACATGGATTTGTACAGATTTTTTTAATTTTTGAAAAGCTTCGCCAATACCTTGGGCTGTCGTGCCAGAAGAGGTAGGTATAAAAATAGCTTGAAGATTGGGGATTTTAGACAGTTCCTGAGCTAGTTCTTCATAGCCAATTAATGCCAAATCATCTGTGGCTTGACGGATTAATTTTGCTTGACCAGTTTTATCCATCTGAAAAGCTGTTTGTTTAGGCCGTTCAACTTGTGCAAGTCTAATATTAGCATCTTCTATTGTGTTTATGAGAATTTTTAGTTTGTAGGGGTTAATATGCATTCCTACAAATATAGTAAGTTTTAGTTTTGTTGGATTATTGCGGTTATGTGCTTGGATAGCTTGGATAGCGGCTAGAGCGACATTGCCGGATGAAGAGAGAACAAAGTTAGTAAGACCATCTTCTTTCAAATATTTTTTTATCATCGGCGGAATAGAACGGCCTTTATGTGAACCATATTTATGCTGGTCTTCACGCTTAAGATAGACTTCAGGTACACCCAGAGCTTGAGCCAATGATGGATAAGATTGTTGAATGGTTTTCATAATTATGATATACTGTGTTTGCTATATTTTTAAATAATATCAATATGCACTTAGTTTGTCCAGAATGTAAAAATGAAGTTGACTTGTCTACCTATAGTAAAGTTTCTAAAGACCAGGTAGTAGAATGTAATGTTTGCGGTATTTCCCTTCTGATAACTACTATAGAGGGCGAAGAGGTCTTGACTGAGGTGGTTGACGAAGGCAAGTAATTAAATCATCAATCATACCGCGAAAACCGTGGGAGCCCAAGAATACTACGACGTCGTTGTTAGTGGTATTTTTTATTATATACTCAATCAAGGTTTTATCATCACCAATGTATTTAACGTTTTTATGCGTCTGGCCAATCACTTGGGCTAATTTGTCGCCTTCCCAATGTGGTTCTTCGCCAGGTTTTAATTTTAATTTAGTTAAACGAGGGATAATGACTTCGTCAGCATTTTGGAAAGCTTCGTTATAGTGTGTTTCAGATTGTGGTTGACGATTGCCCGTATTAGGTTCAAAGATAGCCAAGATTTTATCATTATATATTTTACGCAAGGTGGCTAAAGTAAATTTAGCTTTTGCAGGGGAGTGGGCGATATCGTCAAAAACTATTACCTTTCCCTCGTATCTTTTTTCCAGTCTTCTTTTTAAGCCTTTAAATTTACTAATAGCAGTAATTGTTTTATCTGGTTCTATGCCAATTTGATGCACCAGGGCAAAAATTCCGCAGATATTTTCGGCGATGTAGTCGCCAATCATTTGTGCAGATAGCAGATAACAGTTATCATGATGTGTTATTTTGAATTTAATACCGTTTTTTGTTTGTTTGATATCAGAGTATTTATAATCAACAGAATCAGATTTGCCATAGGTAATTCTGTCTGCTATTTGGTATCTAATATCAGAAATATTTTCGTTGGCCACAATCAATCCTTTTTCCGGTACCATTTTTATTAATTTCTCAAACGCCTTAAAATAAGATTTTTCAGTTGGGTAAACATCAGCATGATCCCATTCAATTGCAGTGAGGAGTAAATGCGTGGGTTGGTAATGGAAAAATTTAGCGCCATTGTCCCAGCGGGCAGTTTTGTATTCATCTCCTTCGAGTACGGACCAATTGTAATTCTGAGTGGAACGAGGAATCCCTTTTATTTTGTTTAAGGGATCCTTCCCCTTCACTTCATTCAGGGTCAGGATGACAGTTGTGCCAAGCGAAGCACTATCAAAATCATTCGTCGCAATTCCCCCAAACATATAGCTAGGGTTATAACCGCATTCTGTTAAAACAAAAGAGAGCAAAGCACTTGTTGTTGTTTTGCCATAAGTACCGGCGCAGACAATAGAATTGTCTTTGACAAAATATTTAGCAATGACTTCTGGGTAAGATTTGTAGGGCAGATTATTTTTTTGTACATGTAGCCACTCTGGATTAGTAGAACTAGCCACATTGCCTATCACCACTAAATCAGGCGTCCCCATTTTTTCTGGATGCCAGCCAGGATAAAAATTTATTTTATGCTTTTCTAAATTAGTTGAAACGGGTGAAAAAAAACCTGCATCGCTTCCCGATACCTCAAAACCGGCTTTTTTAAAAGCAATTGCCAGGGCGCTCATGGCCACGCCGCAGATACCGATGAAGTGGATATGTTTCATAAAATTTGTTTGAGTTCTTCTAAATCTGTTTTCCATATTTTCTCATCAAACCATTCTAGTCCTGTAAATTGCAATTTGTATACGTCACCAGGTCGTTGGGCTGAACCTAAATAGATATATTTTTTATTATTCTCTTTGGCCCAGACAATTGCTTTAAGCATCATGCCCATGCCTAAATTGCTGATTTTAGATTGGAGATTGTAGAAAGGATATGAGTAGTGCAATAATTCGTTTGTTTCATGGCAGATTGCATAACCAACGCCGTTGTTATAAATAAATAATCTATTAAAATTATGCTTGGTCGTGAGCAATTTTTTAATTTTGTTGGCCGAGAATGTCCCATCTCCAAATTTAGTGTCATAAAAATCTTTAGCCATTTTTCCTATACTCCAATGATAACCAGAATATGGAAGATCTATAATTTTTATTTTCAGATTTTCTGTCCTACGTAGGATGCGGCGGTTTTCACTAGATAATTCAAACTTGCTCAAATCAATTCTTAAACTTCTAGTTTGATACATGCTACCCAAATGTTCGCGAGTAAAAACATAGCCTTTGTTGTAGAGGCTATTAATATTTTCATCAGAAAAGTCTGTGATAGTTTTTTCATCCCAGGCGAGATAATTGTTAACCATAAGCAGATTAAGCAGAGTAGGCAGATTAAGCAATTATTACTTACTCTGCTTATTTTGCTTACAAACTTATTCTGCTTAATAAAGTGCCATCCACAGTCCGAGCAAAACGACTGCCCCATGCATGATCCAAAAACGCATCACAGTTTTTTCTTCGCTCCAGTCAAGTAGTTCAAAATGATGATGGAGTGGTGCCATTTTAAAAATTCTTCTACCCAAAGTATAGCGGCCAAAGATTTGCATAACCACGCTCAAAAGTTCTATATAAAAAATAAAACCAAAAAAGGGGAGGAGAAGCATTTTATTAATAACAATGGCATTAATAGCTAAGAGTGAGCCCAAGCCTAGCGAACCCACGTCACCCATTTGAAAGCGCGCGGGCTTTACATTAAAATAGGTATAAGTAATTAGGGCGCCTGCTGTAGCGGCATTTAAAAGCGTAATTTCTTGGTAGCCGGTCAGCCAACTCAAGATTGTGAGAGTGGAAAAAGTGATGATAAGTGATCCGCCGGCCAGGCCATCCATACCATCCGCGACATTAACCGCATTGGCAGTGAACATTACAAAGAAAATAATTAAAGGAATTATCCACCAGCCAATATCTATGAGGCCGTTGAAAGGGATATTTATCTGTTGCCAATGTTCACCAAGTTTAAAATAAATCCACCAGGCCGTAATGGCGCCGGCCGCGAATTGCAGTAAAAGTTTTTCATGTACGTGCACGCCTTTGCCTGGATGCGAGCCTAAGCAGAGCGCCAAACGTTTAAAAATAGACCAAGGTAAAGTAATAATTAACCACAAACGATATTTCCAATCTGCATGCACGCGGATAAGTGTAAAAATTTGTTTTAATTTTCGATTTCTTCTTTTATGTCCGTAAATATGCATTACATCATCAATCCCGCCAAGTAAAGCAGAGAGGAGCATCACGCCGATCGGTACCCAGGTAAAACTTCTTTCCCAATTAAAAAAATAAGTAATTATTGCTACAGTGATAATTACCAAGAGCCCACCCATAATCGGGGTGCCGGCTTTTTTTTTAATACTGGCTGTGGCATCAAATTCTGTTCTTCTGGTGAGTTTAAATTTATACAAAAATTTATTCAAGAGCGGAGACCAAAGAAAAGCGAGAATACAGGAAAAAATGCCAAAGCTGATGGCGGTTTTGAGTTCTGGTAAGGTACCGAGGGGAATGTTCATAATATGAGGTATGATAGCAAAAAAAAAAGCGTTTGACAAATATCCTTTTGAGAGAGGATTTAAGTTGACTTAAACAAAAAATACCTATCCACAGGTATCTACGAAAAGGGGTATTTGACAGGTTTTAATTTTACGTTGGCTGTAGCTGTTGTATTTGCCTTTCCAATAATTTTTTTTTCACTTCGGAAATTTTTGACCGCACACTGGAAAAACCTTTGTCCAATCTTCTTTCGGCTTTTTTATTTTATTACATTTGTCGCAGTAAGTTTTTGTTGACATAATAGTGATATTATACCCGGCTAAAAGACGTTTCTCAAGATAAAAGGGATTCTTCACTTCGTTCAGAATGACAGACGATTATTCTTTACTTCGTTCAGAATGACAGACGTTTAATCTTCACTTTCTTCGCCTCTTGTGCATACTTCCTCATCTGCGGTTCAGACCAATTTTGTTCTAAAATATTTTTATTAAGGTTTACAATAGTGATTGCTTCTTGTCGTACACCGTGATTGTATTGGCCGTCTGTTGGATATTGAAATGAATGTGTATATTGTATTTTGTTATCTGTTATCTGATTTATGATAAGAATATGGTTGTAGTCTTGTTTTAATCCCGCTCCCATCATAATAATCAAATCGCCGGGCTGAATATCTTTTAAACTTACTTCTATGCTATTTACCTCATGATTGAAAGTTCCCACACCAGTGTTTTCTATAGGGCGCAGTTTTACTAATAATTTTCGTATCGGATTTTTAAACCAAGGGCGTTTTAAAACTTGGTGCAGACTGCCTTTGCCCTGGGCTTTCATTTCCGCGTCCAAAATATGATAAACTAAGCCAGAACAATCAATGCCAAGCTTGTGCTCCACTAAAAATTGTTTCAAATTTTGGTCGCTTAACTTTTTTAAATCTATCTTTTCCCGCAAAGATATAATCATGGCTTCTTCAACAATATCTTCTGGATTGCCTTTGCCAATTAGCGCTCGCAGACCACCACGCAAACGCACACGGCGATTATTAAAATAAGGGCAGCTGACTTGCTTGCCTGGGAAGGGGAGGGAGAGATAGTTTTGAATTACATCCAAAGCTGGTTGTGATAAAGTTTGGTTCATAATTTTTAATTTACCTAATTTCTCCCGCCGCAAGGCTGGATCCCGCTGTGGCGGGATAATTCACCTAATAAAATTTTGACTATTTTATTTCCTGTTTGATTAAAGATGTTGTGAGTTTTCATAATACCTACTTTACTTTGAATACGCAATAAATCGGTGTTCTGTTCATTATTATTATATTGAATTATATTAAGTTTTAATTTTAGTATTTTTTTAAGCTGTTTATTGTTTATTATTGTCTGTTTACTGTTTATTCTCTGTATCACCTGTGCTCCATCTTTTATTTCTATTATTTTATATTTCTTCAAATCCATGTTTAGTACAGCCATAAGGTGGGCTTCAAACATGGTGACTTCGGACTTTGGACTTTGGACTTCGGATTGAAGTTGTGATTCATAAGTAGTTGAGGCTGGTTGTCGGGCATTAATTTCCACAAGATAGAGTTCCTTAGTTTCGTTGTCAACCACCACGTCAATGCCATAGAGACCTCGCCAGCCTTCTGCTTGCAGTTTTTTCCCCACAGCCAAAACAATTTCTTTGTATTTATTTTTTTGTTTTTGTGACAATAGTTTTTCTGGCAAGGCCCAGTCATTGCCTATCGTGGCAAACTCTAAATCAGTAAAAGGTTTAAGGCCTGTGATTTGATATGAGATATTGCCTATAAGTATTTTGTCTTTGGTTGCTACATTGTTATTGGTAAACAAAGGCCCATCAATATATTTGGCAGTTCTAACTTCACGCTTGGGAAATTTTTCTTGCAAATCTTTTAGTTGTTTTTCATCTTTTATCAAAAAAGTGCTAGACCCTGTATGCGAGCGATTAAACTGGAGGATAAAAGGCGTGGAGCTGTAAGCAATATTTTGGCACAAGCCCATAGAATAGTTTGGCAAATATTTTTTTAGATCTCCCAGCCATTTTAATTGCGAGATTTTTTCTTCCACTTTGCTTGCTAATTCTGCCGGCGGGTTTAAGAGCTGCCAGTCATTTTCCGCACAAATCCGTTCAATTTGGGGGGTGTTTTTGAAGACAAGAATAGCAGGATTGTCTAGATTATTAATATATTGCTTAACTTGGTCGTGTTGTAGTAATTGCCAAGTGTTGAGTAATTTTGCTTCTTGGATAAGTAGATTATTACCAGCAGATGTTGTCGTCTTGGCAAAATCAGTATAATTTGAGATAATATGATAACCAGTAGTATTTGCTGGCACGCCTAAAGCTCGTTCAAGATCGCGGGCGATATAGATAACTGGTTGTGGTAGAGACTTCATAGTATGGGTCATTATAGCGTAGAATTAGCAAAATTGCAATATGCAAGAAATTTACAAAAAATTAAAAGAATTTGGCAAAGTTAAACTCAATGAACCTTTGTCAAAGCATACAACTTTTAAGATTGGAGGACCAGCGGATTTTTTGGTTTTGGTAGATGAGATTAAAAAGTTAATAGAATTACTAAAGTTTTTGGAAGGTGAAGGTGTTGAATATTTTATTCTCGGTGGCGGCAGCAACTTGCTTGTGGTTGATGAAGGCTTTCGAGGTGTGGTAATTAAAATTAGTGATCAGGATTTTAAAATTGAAGATAATTTAGTAGAAGTTTGTGCTGGTTGTTTTCTTAGTAAAGTAGCCCAGCAGACAGTGGCTGCAGGCTTAACTGGTTTTGAATGGGGGGTAGGTATTCCAGGTACAATTGCTGGGGCTGTGCGTGGTAATGCTGCTTATTCAGGCAAAGCCATGGGGGATATTGTGGAGAAGGTAATGGCTTTTAGCAATGGCGAATTAGTGGCATATACTAATGCTGAATGTAAATTTAGCAACAAAGAAAGTATTTTTAAACATAATACAGATGTTATTTTGCAAGTTTGGCTGCGATTGCAATCAGCTGAAGATAATGTGAAGAGTCGACAGGAAATGCTAGAGCAGATTCGCTATCGAGCTAAAACCCAGCCTACAGGTTTTCCCTCAGCCGGTTGTGTTTTCAAAAATTATGTAGCCAGTGAAGAGGAAAAAGCAAAATTCAAGGCAGTAACAAAAGATGAGAGGATTTTGAATATATTGGAGAAGTATAGCAAGGTGCCAGTCGGCTGGATGGTTGAACAAGTCGGTTTAAAAGGCAAACAAGTGGGTGGCGCAAAAGTTTCTGACCAGCATGCTAATTTTATTGTTAACACTGGCGAGGCTACGGCCCAGGATGTTTTGACTTTAATTGCTGAAATTAAAGAAAAGGTGTATGATAAGTTTGGTGTGAATATTGAAGAAGAAATTAAAATTTTGTAATATGCAAATAAATATAAATTCAACAGGCATTGACATGACTGAGGCTATCAAACAATATGCCATGGAAAAAATTGCAAGTTTAACTAAATATT
>CAZRZS010000019.1:0-12787 GCA_964604685.1 uncultured Gammaproteobacteria bacterium | reverse complement strand
ATGCCCAGTAGAATTCCATTTGTGTATAATCTTGTAAATGTTCTCGGCTCATGCCTTCATTACGAAATTGTCGGCCAATCTCAAAAGTTTTTTCATAACCAGCCACCATCAAGCGTTTTTGCCAAAGCTCACCCATAGAAATGCGCAAATATACATCAATATCCAGGGCATTATGATGAGTAATAAAAGGAGTAGCATCAGCTCCGCCAGCCGTATTTTCAAAAACAGGTGTTTCTACTTCTAAAAAACCTTCCTCAAGCAAAAAATCTCGGACTGTAGCCCAAAATTTACTTTTACGGCAAAATAATTTTCTTAAATTAGGATCCATGGCTAAATCTAGGTAACGTTTGCGTAAACGTAATTCTTCATCCTGCAAGCCATGAAATTTATCTGGCAAGGGTAAAAGAGCTTTGGTTAGAAGTATCCAGTTTTTTACTAAAACAGAAGGTTCACCTTTTTTAGTGGTAAAACGTTCTCCGATTATAGACAAGATGTCGCCAACATCAATCTTTTTTTCTAAAATATCAAAACTTTTTTCACCAATGGCATCTTTTTTAAAGACAATTTGCATTTTAGCGCTTTCATCTTGTAAATGACAAAAAATAATTCTACCCATATCTCGTTTAGTCATGATACGGCCAGTAGAAATAATTTCATTGCCTTCATTTTTTTCTAAAGCTTGTTTAAGTGAGTGTACACGATGGGAATGAGCTGGATAAGGATTTATTCCTATATCTCTCAACTCATTAAGTTTAGTAATACGCATGGCTCGTTCATCATTAATATCCGCAGGTTGTTTAACTGCTTTCATAAAGTTATATTTTTACTAAATTATGTACATATTGTACCAAATTACCATAGAAAAGACAAATACCCCTATATATGGGGTATTTTAGCTATGTTAAGCGCTTTTATTTAATCTTAATTATTTTGTATTCTTGAATTCCAGCTGGTACCTGTATGTCTATTTTATTACCTTCGGCTTTACCTAAAAAAGCACTACCTAGTGGGGATTCATTAGAAATTTTTCCTTCCAAAGGGTTGGCTTCTTGTGCACCGACTATAGTGTATTCTTTTTTTTGCCCATTTACTTTTACAACAATAGTGGAGCCAATACTAACTATGCCTTTAGAAATATTATCAGCAATTACCTCAGCATTATATAAAATAGCATTAATTTCACCAATTCGGGATTGTATCCAAACTAATTCTTCGCGAGCCGTGTGGTATTCGGCATTTTCTGACAAATCCCCCATTTGTCTGGCTTCATCTATACGTTTACGCAATTTTGGTGCTTTTATCTCTTTTAATTCCTTTAATTCCACCTGCAAAGAATCAATTTTTTCTTGAGACATATATTGTGTATCTGGCATATGGTTTAAACTAACAAAAAACTCCTGTGATGTGGGGTAGATTTAGTATAGCAGAGAATGGATAAGGTGAAAAGAGGTTATCCACAAGGTAAATTTAGTTATGTATATACCCCCACCACCAGTTATAAAAATCATAGGCAATTGGCACAGATATAGTTCCTCCACCTTCCCCTTCTTCAACTAAAATAGTGACCACAATTTTAGGATCATTAAAAGGAGCAAATGATGTATACCAGGCATGATTGGGCTTGGTACTACTCCACTGGGCCGTTCCTGTTTTACCAGCAGAAGAAAAAGGTAAAAGAGATAAACGTGAACAAGAACCATAATCCACGCAATCCCTCATGCCCCAACGAATGGTATTGATATGGCTAGGGTGGATAAAATCACTATTCAAAATTTTTGGTTCTACCTCCTGTCTATCCCCTGTTAAAGGATCAATCACAGCTTTAACCACATAAGGTTTATAAAGCAAACCACCATTGGCAATCACAGCAGTCATACTAGCAATTTGTAATGGAGTAACCAATAAATCACCCTGACCAATGGAAAAATTGTAAGTGTCTCCAATATACCAACGTTCTTGTTTAGTGTTTTCTTTCCATTTTTTACTTGGCAAAAAACCACTAGCTTCACCAGGTAGGTCAATGCCTAATTTTTCAGCAAAGCCAAATTCATGCAAATAGCTATTAATTTTATCTACACCTAGACCAACAAAATTTTCAAACCCACCGCCAATATAGTAAAAAAAAGTGTTGACTGACCAAGCCAAAGCCTGGCGAATATTTGTCTGACCATGGCCACCAGCTAACCAATCAGGGAAGAACCACTGTCTAATCTGAATACCTCCAACACTTAAAAAACTTGTGGCTGAATTAATTATTCCCTCTTGCAGAGCCGCAGCGCCAATAGCTGGCTTGATTGTTGAACCAGACGGATAAGTACCGGATAAAACGCGATTAAACAAGGGTTTATTAGTATTTTCAATATATGTTTGATAACGAGCGTTGCTAATTCCACCTGAAAAATCATTATTATCAAAAGCCGGCCAACTAACCAAACTTAAAATTTCACCCGTATTAGGATTTATAACAACTGCCGCGGCTCGTTTTTTGTTTTGTAGTTTTAAATGATGGACAATAATTTCTTCCAATTTGGCCTGCATAGTAGCATCTATGGCTAATTCTAAGTGAAAACCCGGAGTCGGAGCTTGTTCAGCTAAAACAGTTTGTTCGCGACCATCGGCATTAACTTCAACACGTTTTTTACCATAAGTGCCTCGTAAAAATGATTCATAGCTCTTTTCTATACCTGTCTTGCCTATAGAATCAGAGGGTAAATAACCTTGTTTATAAAATTCAGTTAATTCCTCTGGATTTAATTTGCCAATATAACCAAGAATGTGGGAAAAAGAATTAGGGGTTGAGGTAGAAAATTCTTTACCAAAATCAGTTAAATAAAGTCGTTTACTCCCTCTCTGTATTTGAATTCCAGGCAGATTCCCTGTTTCAATTAAAATAGTTAAAGCCGTATCATAATTAATATTTTCTTGGATAATAATTGACTCATAACTATATATTCCATACTCTTCTAAAATCGCCCGAATATCTTCTTCAGACTTGCCAATTAACTCACTGAGGCGTTTTATTATGGGCTCACGTTCTGATTGGCGCCTAGGTAAATCTTGAGGTACTAAAGTTAAAGTGAAATTGGGAATGTTTTTAGTTAATTGAATACTTTGACGGTCATAAATTAAACCTCGTTCTGCTGGAATTGGGATTATTCGTTGACGATTACTCTCAGCTGCTTGGCGATAATTAGCTCCCATTATAATTTGTAAATAAAAAAAACGACTAAGAATTAAGCTGAAAATTATAAGTAAAAAAATAAAAAAAAGTTTTACTTTTTTGTTAGAAAAACTACTGCCTAAATGATAAGTTGTTTGAGGTGTTGATATTTGTTTACCTACATTATTTTCAAAGTATAAGGATTCTTCAATCCAAGTCTCGCGATATTTACCATCTAGTTTATCCCTCTTAAATAGACTAGTATCAATGCCAAATGGTTTGTTAACCTCTTTTTTCATAATGGAAAATGGAAGATTCAATTAAAGTTACATTCAAACGCTTAGAAAAACGGGATAGAATAAAATATAGAATAGCTACGGCTATGGTAGTAAAAATAAATTCCCAAAAAAAAGTAATAAAAATTTGCTGCCAAGGCACGAATGCTACTACATTAAATAATTTTAATATCACAATTAATAAAGTATACAGGATGCGGTATAAAAACAAAGTAAAAGCAGTTAAAGCCACGGCAGTATACCAAGAATGATTGGTAAAAAAATTTTGATAAAGCCAATAACCTAATAAAATACTAATTGTGGCAGCAAACAAAACCACTCCATAAGGTGTCGTGACATATAATTCTAAAAATAAATGAGAAAAAAACGTCAGCCAAACGATAATACCTGAATTCCACCACAAGAGTAAAATAATTAAGACCGTAAAGAGAATATTAATCTTAGACCATGGATAAGGCAAAATATATGACAAGCCAATATGAAGCCCAGTCAATAAAATAATATTGAAAAATAGGCCCAAACCGCGTAAAATATAATGCATATTAACGGTTAATTATTACTGAAACCAAATTAATTTTGTTCAAATTAGAGAAAGGATTTAAAATCGCTTTTTGAAAAGGTTGATAAGCTTCTTTTTCTACTGCTTCAACTGTACCAATCAACAAACCAGCCGGTATGCCTGCTTCCAATCCTGAAGTGACAATAGTATCCCCAACTTGAATAATTTCATTTTGAGGAATAAAATTCATGCGTACAGAAATACCATAACCGCCTTCCACTAAACCTAAACTTTTATCTGCATTCATGACTGTGGCGGCTACCTTACTTTGGTTATCATTAATTAATCTTGCAATCACCACATTTTTTTCTACTTTTACCACCTTACCAACTAAAACACCATTCCCTACAATCACCGGATTATTCAGCCTAATACCAGCCTCACTGCCTCGGTTTAAAATAATAGTATTACCCAAAGGGTCAATATTTTTACCAATAACGTCAGCCCCGACAATTTGCAAAGAATTTTTCTGTAAAAAATTTAATTGTTCTCTTAAAAGAGCGTTTTCTTTTTCTAAAAATTGCAACTTAATCATGTCCACATGATTATTGAGCAAATCTGTCTGCGCTTGATTATAGGCAGCTGTTAAATCCTCAAGAGAAATAAATTCCTGATTTTCTTCACCAATTTTAACTGAAATCGTATACATAACTTTGGAAGCAGGATTAATTAAGTCGCGAAAAAAATTTTCGATTGGCACAAGCCAATCGATATAATGAAAAATAATGAAGAGACTAATGATTACAATTATAGACAAAAATGTCCTAAATTTCCTTTCCATAGTTATTTTTTACTTTGTCGGGCCGAAGGCAATTCAATTTCTTTTAGCAAATCTATTTTTTCTAAGAGGATACCTGTGCCACGCACTACAGCAGTTAAAGGATCATCCGACACCCGGACAGGAATTGAAGTGGCTTTGGCAATAACTCTGTCTAAACCTTTTAAAAGTGAACCGCCACCAGTGAGTAATAAACCGCGTTCATGAATATCAGCCGTTAATTCAGGCGGAGTTAATTCCAAAGTCATCTTAATATGATCGATGATGACATCTACAGAATGCTGAAGAGCTTCCCGAATATGAGTATCGGTAATCATAACTTCTTTAGGCAAGCCACTAACCACGTCACGACCACGCATGGGAAATTCAATTTTTTCCTCACTAGCCATAGCTGAACCGACTTTTATTTTAATATTTTCAGCTTGAGATTCACCAATAAATAGATTAAAAACTTCACGGGCATATTGCATAATATTTCGGTTCATTTCATCACCAGCTACCTGTGTAGATTTCCAAGTAACCACTCCGCTCAGAGAAATTACTGCTACTTCAGTATTACCACCACCAATATCTACCACCATGTTGCCGACTGGATCTTGAATAGGCATGCGCGCACCAATCGCTGCCGCCATAGGTTCTTGCACCACGCGAACCTCCTTAGCGCCAGCGGAAATGGCTGCATCCTCCACTGCCTTAATTTCTACTTCTGTAACTTCTAAAGGTACACAAATAATTATTTTAGGCCGAGTCATAAAATTAAAACCTTCTTCATGAACTTTGTCTAAAAAGTATTTAAGCATTTTTTCCGTGACTTCATAGTCAGAAATAATACCTCCAGTTAACGGCCTAGTAACTTCAATATGCGGCGGGGTCTTGCCCAACATGTTTTTAGCTTCATTACCCACTGCTAGAATTTGTTCCGTACGCGTGTTTATAGCCACGACTGATGGTTCATTAATTACAATCCCCTTGTCGCGTAAATAAATCATAGTATTGACCGTACCTAGGTCAATGCCTATATCCTTGCTGAATTTACTAAAAAATTTATTAAACATAATTATATTTTCTCCATTTTAATTTTCCCTGTTTTTCTATCTTTAATTTCTACACTCCCCTCCTCTAATGTTTTTGAACTTATTACATAGCGCAGGGGAATACCAATCAAATCTGAATCAGCAAATTTTTCTCCGGCTGATGCCTCCCGATCATCATACAACACCTCTTTATCTTGTTTAATAAGCTTGTCATACAATTTATCGGCTTGTTTTTTTTCTTCATCAGTCTTGCATAAAGAAACTAAATGAATCTGGTATGGAGCTACACTTTTAGGCCAAATAATGCCCTTATCATCATGATGGACTTCAACGACTGTACCCATGAGTCGTCCGGGGCCAATGCCATAAGCACCCATAATAACAGGCTTGCATTTACCGTCTTCATCAGTAAAAGTTAAATCTAAAGGTTCAGAAAATTTTGTTTTTTGCTTGAAAATATTACCGACTTCAATGGCCTTAGCCTCTTCTAATTCAGCGCGTTTAAGTCCTAAATCAGCTAATACCTCATCATTTAAAACTTCCTTGTTTACAGCCAGTTTTTTCTTTTTATCAATGTAAATAGTGTCTTCACCAGCTTCAGACAGAGTTTGAAATTCATGTGAATATTTAGAAAATGTTCCACCAGAGGCAAAGGTTATATAAATAAGATTACCAAGACCACAACGCTCAAATACATTCATGTAGGCCTTTTTGGCTTTTTCATAAAACTCATCTAGCTCTTCCTCTGTACGAGTGAAGGAATACAAATCTTTCATTATAAACTCCCGGCAACGCATAATGCCGCTTTTTGAGCGTTTTTCATTGCGGAATTTAGTTTGTATTTGGTATACAAAAATCGGTAAATCGCGATATGAACTAATATAGTTTTTCATTAGCGCTGCCAAGGTTTCTTCGTGAGTAAAACCTAAACCAACTTCTGTGCCATTTTTAAATTTAGTTTTAAACCAATTATCTACCACTTTGTCATCCCAACGACCTGATTTCTCCCACAAGTCTTTATCTTGTAAAGAGGTAAGAAATAATTCTTGACCACCAATGGCATTCATTTCTTCACGAATAATATTATTAATTTTATTCAGTACTCGCAGGCCTAGTGGTAAATAATCATAAACGCCAGCCATTTCTTTGTGAATAAAACTGCCTCGAGTCAAAAGTTGTGCATTCACCGCTACTTCATCTTTTGGGACTTCACGTAAAGTTTTGGTAAAAAGTTCAGTCTGTCTCATAAGTTTGTTTTTTAGTTGAAAAAGTAAAGGCAATTATTAAAAAAACTACCAAAACAAAAATACTTGTATTCCACCAATTTAAGTATTGTTTAGCTTGAAGAAATAATAATAGAATTATAATTAGAGAAACAATTAGAGAATCTTGAAAACTTTTTTGTACATAACGAAATATAGGTTGTTCCAGCCGAGAAAACCAACAATGCAGAGTAAAAGAAATAATTGAAAGAGTGCCAAGTAAAGCAAAAAACAAACTAAGGTAAAAGAAAATAAAACCCGTGCCATTATCTTGAAAAGGATCAATATTAAAAATAATAAAACTCCAGGCGGTCCAGCACATAATGGTGCCCAAAATCATGATTATTAGATATTGTCGTAGAGTCATAACAAAAAACAGCTTATTTAGCTACCTCATATTTTACATTTTTAAATTAAATTTGGCAAGTGCGGGATTCTAGAGAAGATATCTTATTCTATCTACTTCTTTTTTGCCTAATTTATCATTAATTTCATCAATAATATTCTGTTGATGAAGGCAAATTTTTTGGGCCATTTCCTGGTTACTGCAAGTAATGGTTAAAGTTCGATTTTTTAAAAATAGTGGCTTAGCATAAATAGATTCAACTTCACCAAAGATATTCTGAATAACTTTTTCAGCATAGTCAACTACAAGTGAATTCTCTCCCTCTTTTCTGCTAGGTTTATCTTGTTTGGTATCTCCTAATGGTGTAAAAATCATACTATATACAGATATATATTATCATTTTTTTTCAAATATTGCCAATTAGGGAATTTAAAGCCATGTGAGATTATACGCGTACCAGGTTTCATTTCTGCCTGTATTTTTTTATGCAGTCTATCCATTTTATTGGAAATAAAATATAAAAACATGACATCAATCTGACTTAAATCATATTGCCATAAATCAGCGCGCTTAAATTCTACATTTTTAGTTCCCTTAATAACTGCCCTTAGTCGAGCAATTAGGTGTAAAATGGGGTTAATTTCAATACCAATACAATGTGCCCCAGTCCGGGCTGCAACCAAAACTATGCGGCCATCACCTGAACCTAAATCTAACATTGCTTCTCCCGGTTGCAATTTGGCTAATTCTAGCATAGCTGTTAATTTTTTCCTATTGGTTGGTACAAATGGCGCTCCTGCATAAAAAGAATACATACCATAGAGTAGTAAAATAATAAATAAAATGGTGATTAAAAGAAAAAAAATGTTAACTATAATCTCAATAAATAATAAACTCATAATTGTCTATATTCACAAATGTCACGAAAATCACAACTGTGACAGACGTGCTGACTAGGGGTAGCCATAAAATTTTGAGCCTTGATGTTGTTTATTGTTTTTAAAATTTTTTCTTGTAATTTAGCCAGTTCTTCAGTTTTTCCCATAAAAGATGTCTGCAAATTATTATTAATATAATAAAAAGTTAATTTACTAACTTCGCCAATCTGTTTATATTCCGGCAGAGTTTGCACGGCAATTTGGTAAATTAAAAGTTGATTTTTATCATCCCCTACTATTTTTTCTTTAGGCTTGCCAGTTTTGTAGTCAATAATTTCCAAACTGCTATCAGCTAATTTGTCTACACGGTCAATCTTGCCATGAATAAAATAATCCCCTATCTTAATTTTAAACCAGCTTTCCAAAGCTAAAGGAATAGTCCAATTATCCTTTTGAGAAGCATAAAAGATTTTCAAAATATCTTTGCCTTTTTTAAAATATTCTTCACGTTGTTTTTTATTATAGTACCAGTCTTCTTGCCAGCTGGTTTCATAAATTTGTAATAATTCTTCTAAATTGGGCGCTTTGATTCCTTCCCCACTGACAGCCACGGCTTCAACTAATGGACTAAATAACGAAGCTTGCTTGGCTAAATTTAATTCCTGAATTTTTTTGTAAAACCTCTGCAAAGTGAGATGAATAGTCTGGCCAAAACTGAAACTGGCTTTGCCTTTAGTTGGAATCTGGAGAATATGAGCTAATTTGTATTGATAAGGACAGCGCTGATAGGAATTGATTTGTGAATAGGAAAATTTATCCGAAATTTTATACTCAACAACTGGCTGGGTTGAAGCCGTGGCTTGTTTTTTAATTTCCAACTTCTCTATAGAAACTTCCGCAGTATAGCCCAATTCATTTAAAAAACGGCTAGGTTTTTTCTTACGCAAACCTCCATAATCTTCCGCGCTAGTTAAAAATAATTTTTCTTTAGCCCGAGTAATGGCCACATAAAATAGACGGCGTTCTTCTTGATAATGGGAATCACCTTCTGGTAATTTTTCTTTTATCAATTTCAATGGTATCTCAATACTTTCCCCCCGTCTTCGCGTCGGAAAACGCTCTTCAACTAGATTAACTAAAAAAACATATTTGAATTCTAAACCTTTGGCTCCATGAATGGTTAAAATATTTACTGAATCAGGTGTTTCACTTGGTTGTCGGAGACTGCCTTCGTCGCCTGAATCCAAAACATATTTAAAATGTTCAACAAAATTATTCACACTAGCGCCGGGCTTAGTTTCTTCATAGCGGCGTAAGTAAATAAAAAATTGATTAAGTTGATGAATTTGGCGAATAATTTCCAAATTATCTCGTCTTTCTTCATAAGTCAGATAAGCAGTATAGCCACTATTTTCTAAAAAATCTAATAAAACAATAGTGGGTTTCTCATGGCGTGCGCTTTGCCTGCCAGTTTGAATGAGAGATATAAGTTTTTCTGCTACCATTACCATATCTTTGTGCAAACCAATTTCACCGCTTCGCCCTAGGGCTTCCCAATATGAAATGGCTTTCTTTTTAGCAAAATAAGTGAGTTTTTGTAAAGCCGAACTAGAAAAATCTAAAAATGGTAACTGCAATAATCTGTAAATGGCGGCAGATTCATGATAATTATCTATCGCTTCTAAAAAACTAAGACAATCCAAAACAATTGCTTGTCTGTATAAACCCGCTGAAGATAAAAATTCATAAGGAACTTGTCCTTGTTCTAATGCTCTAATAAAAGGCTCTGCATGATTATTAGCTCTGACTAAGATAGCAAAATCATCCCAAGTATTCTGATGATTTTTAAGTTGCAAAATCTTTTGTCTGACTGTTTGGACTTCAACATCCAAATTTTGGCTATGAATATATTCTATCTCAGCTTTAAGGCCAAGCTCTCCTATTAATTTTTTATTAATCTTCAATTTAACTTCTAAACGATCCGGATTATTATACTGAATTGATTTATGGGCTAAATCTAAAATTGCTTGCCCTGAACGATAATTGTCTGTAAGTATTATTTCTCTAGCTTGAACATAATCCTCCTTAAAACGCAAGATATTAGAAACTGAGGCGCCTCTAAAAGCATAAATACCCTGGTCATCATCCCCGACTGCAGTCAGTTGAGAACCACTTTTGGCTAGTAGCCTTAACAGCTGATATTGTGCCCAATTAACATCTTGAAATTCATCCACTAAAATATATTTAAAACGTGTCTGTAAAACTTGCAGTATTTTTGGGCGCTCTTTAAGGAGTTTGATTGTATACAAAATTAAATCGCCAAAATCTAAAGCGCCATTATCTAATAATATTTGATTATATACATGATAAGCATTGGCAATTTCAGTTAGACGCGATCTTTCAGTCTTATTTACTTCATCTTTGTCTAGCTGTAAATTTTCAGCATATTCTAAATATTCTGACGGTGAAATTAGTTCATCTTTACACTTGGAAAAATGTTTTATTAATTCATGAATATGCCGGGTAGGGTTGCCTAAAGGGCGGTAATAATTAAGATTAAATTCAGCTAATTTTTCCCGGATCAACAGCCAGATGTCTGTGGGAGTAAGAATTTTAAATTGATTTGGTAGACCAATATCCAAAGCATATTCCTCTAAAATTCTTTGGCAAAAAGAATGAAAAGTAGAAATTTGTAAATCAACATAACCAATGTCTAATAATTTATCCACTCTGGCTTCCATTTCTTCAGCGGCTTTGTCTGTAAAAGTAACTGCCAGAATTTCTTCTGGCTTGGCTAATTTATTTTTTACTAAGTAACTAATTTTTTCTGTAATGACCGTGGTTTTACCAGTGCCGGCGCCAGCCACAATCAAAAGCGGGCCATCAACATAATTGATTGCTTCTAATTGTGCCTGATTGAGTTTTAGTTCCGGCATAGAATAGATCTATTTTAACATTTCATGCTTACTAAAGCAAAAATTATATATAAACCAAAAAACTGCTTAAAAGCAGTTTTTTGGTTATTCCTTATAAGTCATCTTCTTCGGTATCCTTGCCATCGCTGTAACAACTACAGCAGTCCTCGCAAGCGCCGCATGTGGAACAAGTTGTTTCCTCGTCCATCGGCACCCCGCATTGGGGACAATTTTCCATATTATGAAAATTAACTAAAGGGCCACTAGGGCGTGGCATTTATTTACACTGACAATCCGAATCACAATGACACCCTTCACCTTCGCAACTGCAACATTCACTGCAACAATTGCAATCTTGGCAAGTATTTTCCTGATTTAATTCTCCACCACATTTTTTACATTCCATATACAATAATTTAAAATTAAAATTAGCCTATATATAATACAAAAAATACATTTAACCGTCAAATTACTAAATCGCTTCTGTCGGCTTAGCCATTTTTACACCAGTTTCCTTTTGCACGGCTTTTTCAAAGAAAATAGCACCCAAAATTGTAACTAAAATAACACCTAAAAGAGCCGCCGCAGAAGTAATTTCGTCTAGAGCATTATTAGCCAAGGCTACGGCAATAGTTACTAATGGAATTAAAACGCCAGTACAGGCAATGGCCGTAGAGACAAACCAATTCTTTTTTAAAAGTTCCATGTCAAAGTGAAGACCAGCCTCAAACAAGATAAACAAGACACCAGCCAAGCGGGCTAATTCAACACCTTCGGCATAGGGCTCAATTACACCCAAAACTGCTGGGCCAGCGACAATACCCATGATAATCTTACCAGCCATAGGGGCAAAGCCCAACAATTTAGCTAGACGTCCACCAAACGAGGCATATACAGCCAAGAAAGCGATGTCAATCAACATGGTCATGACTACACTGATTTCATGGTTATCCGAGGCAACCAAAGCTTCACGCAGATAGTGCAGAACCACAGAGATAACTGCCACTTCTACAACCAACAGCAACAACGATTTTATTTTTTGCATAGATTATATTAAAAGTCGCCAAATTAACGGCGATTATTATACACTTAAATTAAATAATTTTCAATGATGGTTGTGGATAATAAATTATTTATCTTTTCGTTAGCAAGATATTAGTTTCCTTCCATTATAGAAATTATTTTTTTTAATTCAGGAATTTTTGTTTGTTTTTTATCAAGTAATTTTTTGGGAAATAATTTTGCATATTCATCCGGCTCATCTCTTTTTTTCTTGTCTAAATATTTTGATTCAAATTTATGTTTAAACCAGTTAGAATTTTGGTTATATTTTTTATCTAAAATAGTTATAAATAGAGATTCTAAACATGGGGTATTTTCAATAAGTTCTATATTTTTTTCTTTAGCAATAGATCTTGCTTTTTGAATTTCTGTTTTTGGTTTGTCATTGTCAATTATGACGATTCTTCTGTCAAAAGCGCCTGGTATTTTATTCGCATCCAATACAACATTATAAGGCGTTCCGCCTTTTCCTCTTTTTATAGTTATTGCGACATTTT
>CAZRZS010000018.1:0-12792 GCA_964604685.1 uncultured Gammaproteobacteria bacterium | reverse complement strand
ACCACCACTTAATTAAGTGGTGGTTTAGAGTTTTGGGACGGCCCCTAATGGGCGGGTTTGTTTTTGTATTGAAGCCGCCGTCATCATGTTTGAAAACACTCGGGCGGCTTCAATTGACTGACATTACGGCATGTCAGGCTCCATCCCGCTTAAGCTGTTGCCAGCCGTTGCGGAGCTAGAGATTCGTCATTAGTGTCGAGTTCCCAAATCCCGCTCGGATAGCCATTCGGTCCATAAGTCCGAATGATTACTTTGCCGGTTTTGGTGAATCTCAACACCCGTGCTGGGACACTTTCTCCACCTATTATCAAGCGGAGCCAGTCTCCCGAAGCCATATGCATTCCTCGTATCCTGCCATGACGCACGGTTCACCTCCTCTCCCTAAAAAGGGAAGCTAAAAGTTATATATTATACATCAAAAAACAGTATTTTTAATAGTTTGTCAAGTGTTTGCGTGGTGGATAACATTTTTACCCCCTCGCTTTGCCTAGCAAAGCGAGGGGGCTTGACTTTTTTTTCTTTATAGTAAAGTTATCTCAAAGAGGGAAAGCTCTTTTTTCAATTTAAAAATAACACAACCAACGGGGGGCCCTGTTTGGTTGTATGGAAAATAGAGAAAAAGCCTCGGCAGGGTGCCGAGGTTCTCCAGAAGGGATCGCAGGATTCATTCCGATTGAGTTCGGGGTGAGGGGAGACAGCACATGACAAATCCGTTGCGCAACTACTTTCATGACTTCGGGCAGCTTTTTCAGCTGCCGAGGGAGTTCTGGGCCATCCAGGCCCTGAACTTCGTCTACTGTATCTTCTACTTCACCTTCGTCACGATCTCGTCCCTGCATCTCTCGCAGGATGTCGGGTTCAGCGACGAAGGCGCCGGACTCTTGTTCGGCGTGTTCATGTTTGGAACCGCGATCATCCAGATCCTGATGGGACCGGTCGTGGACCGTATCGGATTCCGTCGGGCGCCGCTCACAGCCGCGCTGATCATCAGTGTCGGGATGCTGGGCATCGGCTTTACGCCACTCCTGTTCGGCGCAACGCCGTTTGCCCGCTTCCTGATGGTGGCCAGTTACATCGTGGCCATGGTTGGAAACGGTTTGATGTTCCCGGTCTTGACCGCGGGTGTCAAACGATTCTCCAACAGCGAAACCCTCGGAGCCGGCTTCAACATGTGGTATCTGACCATGAATATCGGGGCGATTCTCATATTTATCATCGACTTCATGCGTCGCCCACTGGCAGACAGCGCCACGGCTGAACAGCTCGTCGCCTTCCGTGAGGCGGGTGGCAACTCCGGCTTGATCTGGTACCTCATCTTCCTGCTCGTGCTCTGCTGGCTAATCGTCCGGTTCTTCATCAAGAACGAGGAACAATTCCCGGAATTCACGACCAAGACAACGACAACCCCCGTGAAAACGGACGAGACGAAGGCGCCCAAACAACCCTTGGGGGAAATGCTGCGGGAAATCTGGCAGGACAAAGGGTTCCGTAAGGTGCTCACCCTGCTCTTCTTCACCATCCCGGCGCACATTCCCTTCGTAGCGGTGTTCGTAATCTTTCCGAAGTACTACACGAGGGTGATCGCGCCAGATGTCAACCTCGGAACTCTGCAGTCGCTCAACCCCATCATCATTGTCGCCGGACTACTGCTCTTCGCGCCGCTCCTGAAGCGCTTCAGTGTCTATTGGGTGCTAACGGTCGGCATGATGATCGGCGGCCTTTCTTGCCTGGTGCTGGCGCTCCCGCCGCAGTGGTTCCAGGGGATGTTCGGTGTCACCGACATCGGCAATATCTATCTGGCCATGGTGGGAGTGCAAATCGTGATCTTCGCCATGGGAGAGTTCATCTGGAGTCCGCAACTTCAGGCCTATGTCGGTGCCATTGCCCCGAAGGGTAAAGAGGGCACCTACATGGGCGTAACGCGCTACCCTCACACCATGGCGAAGCTCTTGGGCGGTGCGGTCGGCGGCTACCTGCTGGCCAGCTTCTGCCCTGAGGGCATCAAGCCGATGATTGAAGCCGGCCAGATTGGGTACTTCGAAGGACCCGAATTCATGAATCTGATCCTGGCCATGTTCGCGCTGTCCAGCCCCATCGCCCTTATCTTGCTGAAGAAGAAGTTCTACATCGCGGCAAAAGCTGCGGACAAATAAGACCAACAAGGAGGGCCGGCCTGGTCAGCCGGACACGTGAAGTGAGGGCGCCTTCACGTGGCTCTGGTGTTGTCAATTTCGTAGGCCCCTACGAGACACAGCACCAGACCCCATTATTGTTTATTTTTTACTGGATTCCTGCCTTCGCAGGAATGACAAGAGAAAGTAGAAAGTAATGGGGGGGCGTTCTTTTCTCTTCGTTTGCAAACATCAAGCCGTTTGTAGCAATACGAGCGGTTTTTTGTCTTGACAGAGTTTTTTATTAAGCATATAATAAATTTATTAGTAAACTTTCAATAGAAAAATATGGAGGAGCAACATAAAACAGAAACAACTTTAGATGATATTTTTGAAGTCGTCAGTTTTATCAAAGATAATGCAGCGACTAAAGAAGAATTTCACAAAGAAATAACAGCCATAAAATCTGCCATACTTACTAAGGAAGAATTTCACAAAGAAATAACAGCCATAAAATTTGACATGGCCACCAAAGATTTTGTTACGGAAAAATTGTTTGACTTACAAGGAAATTTGGTAGTGCTGATGCGTAAAGAAGATACCAAACTTAAAGTTTTAGTAGAGACTTTGACAGAAAAACATGTCATTACTGAAGAAGATAAAAAGCGGATTTTATCTTTGGAACCTTTTCCAAGTCTAATATAAATTAGACAGCATTCGTATCTCTCCTGATTAGGGGAGATTTTTTTAGTGTATATTTGTGTTAAGATTCGTGAGTGTTGACTTTTTTCGCTTATTAGAATATAATTGTAACACTTTTGGATATATCATGCTGAATTTATTTCAGCATCTTTCCGTAAGATTAACTCGCTAATAAATTCAATTTAAGAAAGACCCTGAAACAAGTTCAGGGTGACAGATACTATGAATGTCACAGAATTAGCCAGAAAATTGAGAATTAATACTAAAGAATTATTGGAAGTTTTGCCCCAGTATGGTTTTGATATTGGCGCCAAGGCAATTAAAATTGATAACAAAGTAGCTGATCAAATAATGCGGCAGTGGCGGCGTATTAGACGTGATTTAGATGAGAAAAAATATAAGGAAATAGAAGAAGCTAAGATTAAGGAAAAGGAATTACGCAAAAAAAGCGGTGAAGAAGTGTCTTTGCCAGATTTACTTACTGTTCGCGAGTTTGCCGAAAAATTAAATTTACCAGTAAACCAGGTTATTATTGAACTCATGAAAAACGGCATTTTAGCCAATCAAAATCAGAATATTGATTATGAGACAGCAGCGATTATGGCTGAAGAAATGGGTTTTCAAGTAGAAAAAGAAGTTGGAAAGAAGGTTGACGAAGTCCATGAGGAGAAAAAAGCCAAAGAATTAGAAGCCGCTTTGTCTAAAACCGTAAATTTGGAGAAACGTCCGCCGGTCATTGTTGTCATGGGCCATGTTGATCATGGTAAGACTAAATTATTGGATTCGATTCGTGAAACCCATGTGATTGATACTGAAGCTGGTGGCATTACTCAGCATATTGGGGCTTACCAAACTATTTGGAAAGATCCTAAAACTAAAATTGAACGTCCTTTGAGTTTTATTGATACACCTGGGCATGAGGCCTTTACGGTCATGCGTTCCCGTGGTGCCAAGGTGGCTGACATTGCTATCTTAATTGTGGCAGCTGATGATGGGGTTAAACCTCAGACAGAAGAAGCCATTGATATTATTAAGGCAGCCAAGCTACCCTATGTAGTGGCTATTAACAAGATTGATAAAGAAGGTGCTGATCCACAGAAAACCCGTTCTGAACTTTCACAAAAGAATGTTATGTCAGAAGAGTGGGGTGGCGATGTACCTATGGTAGAGATTTCTGCTAAGCAAAGAATAAATATTGATAAACTCCTTGATGTTTTATTATTAGTGGCTGACTTGAATGAAGAAAAAATTCAGGCTGATCCTAGAGCTCCTGCCGTAGGCACGATTATTGAATCTCATGTGGACAAAGGTATGGGTCCAGTGGCAACGGTTTTGATCCAATCGGGTACTCTAAAGAAAAATGATTCGCTAGTTGTTAATGGCGAAATTTATGGCAAAGTCCGCGCCATGAAGGATTACAAGGGTGAAGATATAGATGAAGCTGGACCATCTACACCGGTTCAAATTATTGGTTTTAAAGTAGCGCCGGAAGTAGGAGATATTTTAGATGTAGGCAAAGCTATCACTGCTCAAAAAATTGATGTCAAACAAAAACGTTTACAGCAAACTGGCGCGGAAAAACAGACCATTGTTAAGCATGAAGAAGGTGAAGATGAAGACAAAGTTAAAAAAACTTTGAATTTAATGATCAAAGCCGATGTTTTGGGTTCTCTGGAAGCTATTATTGGCTCTTTAGAAAAATTAAAACACGATAAAGTCGGCGTGAAGATTGTCGGCAAGGGTTTGGGCAATATTATGGAAGATGATGTTAACAAGGCCGAAGCTGGCAAGGCAATTGTCGTTGGTTTTAATGTTAAGGCTACGCCCGTGGCCGAAGAATCCATGCGAGAAAATGGTATACAATTTTTACGATATAATGTTATTTATGATTTGCTTAACTGGGTCAAGGAAGAATTAGAAAAACTTTTAAGTGATGAGGTGATAATTAATGAATTGGGCCGGGTAAAAATTTTAGCTATTTTTCGCACAGATAAAAATACCATGATTGTGGGTGGCCGTGTGACTGATGGCCAGGTTCTGCGTGATTCCTTAGTAAGAATCAAACGCAAAGGTGAATATGTTGGTGAAGGTAAAATTGTGGCTGTTAAAGTTGGCCAGGAAGATATGGCCGAAGTTCAGACTGGTACTGAGTGCGGTTTGCGCTATGAAGGTAGAGATAAAATAGAAGAAGGGGACATGTTGGAAATTTACCGCGAGGAAACCAAAGTAAAGAAATTAGTTTTTGAAAAATAATATGAGAAATGGTGGGGATATAGGTGAATTTAAACCACATGCAAGTGATATTGATAGTAATACAGACAGCCTGTCAAAATTGATGTTGCAAACTCGCGAAAGGGGTCTGGATTTTATTTATAGAGGTGAAACAGAAACAGGTGAATATATATGTTTTTCTCATAAAGGACTTGTAAGAGAGAAAAATGAAGATGCTCTGGGAGGAAATTTTAAAGATTTGTTTGTAGTCGCCGATGGTATGGGAGGGCACAAAAGTGGACAGGAAGCCAGTAAGATTGCCGTTGAGGAAGTTGAAGCTGCAGTTAAGGCTGGTGTGGAGTTAACCAGCGATAGTCTTTCGGACAGGATTAGAGATATTATAGATGATAGTGTGGAAGTTGAAGACGAAGAAGGTGGCACGAAAAATAAGTTAGAAGGCATGGGGACGACTTTAGTGGCTTTTCGGGTGGAAGGTGATAATTTAGAAAAAATTCATATTGGTGATAGCCGTTTATATATCTACAATCCACAAGGAGAGTTGAAGTATGTAAGTAAGGATGATAGCTACATGCAGGCAATTTTAGATTCAATGGTAAAAACCGGTGAGCCTCTAGACCAGATTGAAAAAATTGATGAACGTGAACCCTTTAGTGGCGTAATTTCAAAAGCTTTTTTACATAATAAAAAAAGACGCAAAAAAGAAAAAGACCAAAAGGATGGAAAAAAAACTGTACAAACTAATCATGGTTTAGTTAAAATTAAAGATGAAGGAAAACAATTAACCAGTAGGGGTCGAATCAAGGATGGCTCTGTGGAGTCGGAGGAAAAAATTCAACTGGAACAGGGTGATATTATTATCGCTTGCTCCGATGGCATGAATGGTATGATGCCCCAATTAACAATTGATGGCATAGTGCAAAGCAATCAGGATGATCTAAGAGGCATGCAAGAAATTTTTTTAAAAGAGGCTTTAGCTGGCGGTGGCAAAGATAATATTTCTTTCATTGTTTATCAACACAGTAAAAAGCAGCTTTGATTTTAATTAGGTCTGAATTTATAAAGTTAGACCTGCTTGTCAACTTATCCACTCTTGCCACGGTTTTTAAAAAATGTTAAAATTATTTCCGCAGTAATTTTTAAATAATATATAATTATGGCTGAATTAACTCTAAGTGATACTAACTTCGAAGCTGAAGTTATTAAGTCAGAAGTGCCAGTTTTGGTAGACTTTTGGGCACCGTGGTGTGGTCCTTGTCAAATGATGGGTCCAATTATTGAAGAACTATCCGAAGAATATAACAAAGCCAAAGTTGGCAAATTAAATGTTGATGAAAACCAAGCTACAGCTGGCAAGTACCAAGTTATGAGTATTCCTACTTTTTTGGTTTTCAAAGGTGGCGAAGTGGTAGATCAAATGACTGGCGGTGTGCCTAAGGAAAAATTAAAAATGATGTTGGATAAACATATTTAAGTAATTATGAACAACCCTTTTCAGAACGCCATGGCCCAGCTTGATAAGGCAGCCAAGATAATAAATTTGGAGGAGAGTGTCTACCAGAGATTACAACAGCCCGAACGAATTTTAACGGTTGCCATACCAGTTAAAATGGATAATGGTGAAACGCATGTTTTTACTGGTTATCGTTCTCAATTTAATAATGCCTTGGGGCCGTATAAAGGCGGCATACGCTATCATCCTAATGTAACTTTAGATGAAGTTAAAGCTTTGTCTTTTTGGATGATGGTGAAATGTGCTACCGTGAATATTCCCATGGGTGGCGGTAAAGGTGGAGTAATAGTTAATCCTAAAGAATTATCAGAAGGGGAGTTGGAAAGACTTTCTCGTGGATATATTCAAAAAATTTGGCAAAATATTGGTTCAGATAAAGACATACCTGCTCCGGATGTATATACTACACCTCAGATTATGGCTTGGATGCGTGATGAATATGAAAAATTAGTTGGTCATGAAGATCCTGGCGTAATTACTGGTAAACCATTAGAATATGGTGGTTCTGAGGCTAGAAATTATTCTACTGCTAAAGGTGGAGTATATATTACCCGTGAATTAGCCAAGAAGATGAATTTGGAACCAAGCAAAACTACGGTGGCCATCCAAGGTTTTGGCAATGCTGGTTTTCATATGGCTAAGATTTTAACGGAAATGGGTTTCAAAGTAGTGGCTGTGTCTGATTCCAAAGGCGGGGTATATAATAATGAGGGTATTGAAGCTGATAAAGCTTATGAAATTAAACAAGCTGGTGGGCAACTTGGTTGTTATTGTTCAGGTTCAGTATGTAATATTAATAATGTGCCTACACAAGGCGGTTGTCATAGAGTTTCAAATACAGAACTATTAGAATTACCAGTTGATATTCTTATTCCCGCTGCTTTGGAAAACCAAATTACTGTAGATAATGCCGAGCGCATACAGGCTAAAGCTGTAGTTGAATTAGCTAATGGTCCAACCACACCAGAGGCAGATGAAATTTTAAAAAAACAGGGTATAGTTATAGTGCCAGATGTTCTGACTAATGCTGGAGGCGTGACAGTTTCATATTTTGAATGGGAGCAAAATGTAAAAGGTGAACATTGGTCTGAAGAGAAAGTATTAGAGAAATTAGAGAAAATTATGGTCAGAGCTTTTGCTGAAGTTTGGGAAACTAAAGAGAGATATAATATTGATATGAGGACAGCCGCCTTTGTTAAAGCCATTGAGAGAGTAGCAGAGAAAATGAAGTAATAATTATTTAGTAAAAAAAACGCCCTAAATAAGGATAGATAATCCTTGCTTTTTTTATATATTTTAGCTAAACTATATGGCATATGCAGCAATATGATCCTAAGCAAATTGAAATTAAGTGGCAAAAATATTGGGAAACCAAGCAGACTTTTGTGACACCGGATAAATCTAAGAAAGAAAAGTTCTATGCTTTAATTGAATTTCCCTATCCCTCTGGTCAGGGTTTGCATGTTGGCCACCCTCGACCCTTTACAGCCATGGACGTAGTTGCGCGTAAAAAGCGCATGGAAGGATATAATGTACTCTATCCCATTGGTTTTGATGCTTTTGGTTTACCCACAGAGAACTATGCTATCAAAACTGGCCGGCCACCGGCTGAAGTGACAGCCGAAAATATCATCACCTTTACCAGCCAACTAAAGATGCTGGGGTATAGTTTTGATTGGTCTCGGGTTGTGGATACGACAGATCCTAAATATTTTAAATGGACACAGTGGTTATTTTTGAAATTTTTTGAACATGGTTTGGCTTACAAAAAAGAGATGCCAATTAATTGGTGCTTGTCATGTAAAATTGGTTTGGCGAATGAAGAAGTGGTTGATGGCAAATGTGAGAGATGTGGTGGTGAAGTAGAAAAGAGAAATAAAAGTCAGTGGATGTTTGCTATTACAAAATATGCCGAAAAACTTTTGGAAGGATTAAAAGATGTTGATTATATTAAACAAGCTAAAATTCAACAGGAGAATTGGATTGGCCGGTCGGAAGGTGCGACTGTGTGTTTCGCTGTCATTCTGAATGGAGCGAAGCGGAATGAAGAATCCCTTAAACAAGAAAAGGGATCCTTCGCTATCGCTCAGGATGACAAAGTGATTGAAGTGTTTACCACAAGACCAGACACACTTTTTGGCGCGACATATATGGTTGTCGCTCCTGAACATGAAATAATTAAAAATTTAAAATCTAAAATTAAAAATTTTACAGAAGTAGAAAAATATATTAAAGAAGCAAAAAATAAATCAGAGTTAGAGCGAACTAAAGAATGGGAAAAAGTCCCGACACAAGGTCGGGATGCTCGATTTTCTAACCAAATCGAAGATTTGGAGAAAATCGGCAAAAAAACAGGAGTTGAACTACAGGGCATTAAAGCTGTTAACCCGGTGAATAATGAAGAGATTCCAATTTTTGTAGCAGATTATGTTTTGACTGGATATGGCACTGGCGCGATTATGGCCGTCCCAGCTCATGATGAGCGTGATTTTGAGTTTGCCAAGAAATATGATTTGCCAATAAAAGAAGTTGTGCAGGGTGATGTTGAAAATGATTGTTTTTCAGGTGAAGGTACAGCGATCAATTCAGATTTTCTAAATGGTTTGTCGACTTTAGAAGCCAAAGAAAAAATAATTCAATATTTAGAAGAAAAAAATATTGGCAAGAGAAAAGTACAATACAAACTTCGTGATTGGGTATTTTCTCGTCAGCGTTACTGGGGGGAGCCAATTCCGTTGGTATATTGCCAGAAATGTGATTGGATACCACTCCCTGAATCAGAACTTCCTCTTGAACTTCCAAAAGTAGATAAATACGAACCAACTGATACGGGCGAATCACCTTTGGCAGTAATGGAAGATTGGGTCAATACTATTTGTCCCAAATGTGGCGGTCCAGCTAAGCGTGAAACTGATACCATGCCTAATTGGGCTGGTTCTTCTTGGTATTTTTTGCGCTATGTAGATTCGCATAATGACAAAGAGTTTGCCTCCATGGATAAGTTGAAGAATTGGCTACCAGTAGATTGGTACAATGGTGGTATGGAACATACAGTCTTGCATCTACTCTATTCTCGTTTTTGGAATCAGTTTTTGTATGATATTGGTCTAGTACCCAATAAAGAGCCATACTTGAAAAGAACTAGTCATGGCATGATTTTAGCCGAAGATGGTGAGAAAATGAGCAAATCCCGTGGCAATGTAATTAATCCAGATGAAATGGTAGCCAAATTTGGCGCCGATGCAGTTCGCACTTACATTATGTTTATGGGTCCATTTGATCAGGCAGTGGCTTGGGATACTAACGGATTAGTCGGAGTTAGGAGATTTTTAGATCGAGTGTGGAATTTACAAGTTAAATTAACTGATGATAAAATAGTTGATAATTTTTTACACAAAACTATTAAAAAAGTTGGTAAGGATATAGACAAGATGCATTTTAATACGGCCATAGCCATCATGATGGAGTTGACTAATGAATATACCAAGGCTGAAAAAGTTAGCCAAGATAGTTTAACTAAGTTTGTAAAAATATTATCTCCCTTTGCTCCGCACATATGTGAAGAGTTGTGGAGTAAATTGGGTAACAAAGACAGTTTGGCCTATGAACCTTGGCCAGAATATGATGCCAAATTAATTATTGATGAGATTATTACTGTTGCAGTTCAGGTTAATGGTAAATTGCGTGATATTTTGCAAGTGCCTGTAGATATTTCTGAAGCTGATGTTAAAAAATTAGCTTTAGACAGTAATAAAGTGCAAAAATGGTTAGCCGGCAAAGAACCCAAGAAAGTTATTTATGTAAAAGGCAAAATAGTGTCAATTGTCGTCTAGTCTTATGTGGGAGGGAATTAGACAATCAAAAAGCAAAACGTTATTAGCGTTTTGTTTTTCTTTTTTACTCGGTGTTTTGGCTATTTCCATTTTAGATATTCGTTTTGATTTTGTATATATCTATATAGCTTTGTTCGTGGCGGCTAGTTTTTTAATTATTGCGTGGCAAAATAAATCAGTTCGTTTTATTGTCATATGTCTATTATTATTTGTAATTGGTTTAGGCCGTTATTTAATTGTTTTTCCTCAAGGTGAGATTAAAATCGGCAAGACTGAATTTACTGGTTATATAGCTGCGGAACCAGACATTCGGGCTGATGGCGTGCGTTACATTATTAAATCAGACTATGGCCGCATTTATTTAAAAGAAAAACTTTATCCTCGATATCACTATGGCGATGTTTTGCAAGTAAATTGTGAATTAGTCAAGCCAGAACCAATTGAAGATTTTCGTTATGACATGTATTTAGCCCGTTATGGTGTATTCAGTATTTGTACCAGCGCCAAAATAAATAAAATAGGAGAAGGCGAAGGTAGTTTGGTTTTGCGAGGAATTTTTTCTTTGAAAGAAGTTGTAGCTGTACAAATAAATAAATTATGGCACGAACCCCATGCCAGTTTTATGGCTGGGCTTTTGTATGGCTACCGTGGCGGATTAGGGGAGTTGAATGAATTATTTAATCGTACTGGTGTTACCCATATTGTGGCTATTTCTGGTTATAACATTACAATTGTAGTAACAATTTTATTAGCTATAACTGTCAGTTTATACATTCCGCGTAAGAAAGCTTTTTGGTTGGTTATTATTGGCATTGCCTTGTTTGTCCTCTTTGCTGGGGCCAGCGCTTCTGTTCTAAGGGCTGGAATTATGGGCATTATTGTGCTTTTGGCTAAACAAGTAGGTAGATTATCCAGAGTAGGTAATATTATGGCTTTGACCGCTGTTTTAATGGCTATACAGAATCCTTTAGTCCTGGTTTGGGATGCTGGCTTTCAACTTTCCTTTATTGCCACCTTAGGCTTAGTTTATTTAACCCCACTGATTCGCGGCGGGTTTGAGCGCTGGCCCCAATTTCTGGGTATTAGAGAGTCTGTTATTTCAACTTTGGCAGCTATTATTGCCACCCTGCCTTTGATATTGTATCAATTTGGCCGGTTGTCAATCGTGGCGCCAGTCGTAAATGTTTTAATTTTATGGTTGATTCCAATGATTATGTTGTTTGGATTTTTAACAATTTTGTTATCTTTTTTGTGGTTAAGTCTGGGTGAAGTCTTGGCTTGGATAACTTGGGTAGGTTTGAAATATATTACAACAGTTGTTAAATGGTTTGCTAGTTTAGATTTTGCGGCCGTGGCTTTCTTTTTACCAGCTTGGGTTATGATAATTTTGTATGTGGGTTTAGTTTACTGGATAATTAAGTACACCAAGAAAGTATGAAAAAAGCCTTTGTCATAGTTTTTATCTTATTCCTTATTGTTTTAGGCTTGCTTTGGTATTTGAAAAAAGATGAAATTAAAATAATTGAAGTGGCTAAAGAGAATAAATTAGCCGTGACTTTTTTAGACATTGGTCAGGGTGATGCCACTTTTATTCAGTTTCCCGATGGCCAGCAGATGTTGGTTGATTGCGCCATTGACGCCCGAATTATTGAGGCCTTAGGCCGAGTGATGGAATTTTATGACCATGATTTAGATTATTTACTTATTACACATCCGGATTTAGATCATTATGGTGGTTGTGTTGAGGTTTTAAATAGATTTGAGGTGAAGCATATTATATACACTGGTTTTAGGAAAGATGATAATGATTTTTGGGTAGCTTTTTGGCAGGCGATTCAGACTGAAGAAGCTGAGTATACGGAAATTGATCATGATGATGTTTGGAAAATCGCCAGCACCACTGTGCATTTTCTTTATCCTGACCATAGTATTGTAGAGAATCCGAATATACCAGGCTATAATAAAGACACCGGCATCAATAATACTTCCATTGTTTTTACCTTAGATCAAGCTGGTACAAAAGTTTTATTGACTGGCGATGCTGAAGCTGAATTAGAAGAGTACTTATTACAAACTTATGGCGAGCAATTGAAGGCCGACATTTTAAAGGCCAGCCACCATGGCAGTGCCGGAGCTTCCATACAGGAATTTATAGATATGGTTAGTCCAAAATATGCTGTTTTTTCAGCCGGAGCAAATAATAATTTTGGCCATCCGTCTTTGCGAGTTATTCGTCGCTTAGAGCGAGCGGGTAGTACTATTTGGCGGACTGACTTGCAAGGTGATATTGTTTGTGAGGTGGGTGATAGAATTATTTGCAAATAAATTGTTTATTTGTTAAAATATAAAGGTGATAGAATTATTTGCAAATAAATTGTTTATTTGTTAAAATATAAAGGTGATA
>CAZRZS010000017.1:0-12985 GCA_964604685.1 uncultured Gammaproteobacteria bacterium | reverse complement strand
ACGCCATAAATTTCATCGTTTTTCTAATAAATATGTAATCAATGAATTTAATTCCTTTGTTCCACATAATCAGAGTTTAATTTTACATGCTTATTTACGCGACAAAACATTAGATTCCTCAGCTATAGTTATGTATTACGGTAATATGGCTGCCTATAGGCATGGAGCTTCATGTAACACCTATAAAAAAATTTCTACTTCCTACTTATTACAGTGGGAGGCTATAAAAGAAGCTAAAAACAGAGGAATAAGGTGGTATAATTTTTGGGGTATTGCGCCAGATAATGCACCTAAAAATCACCCTTTCAAGGGCATAACACATTTCAAGAAAGGTTTTGGCGGCCAACAAAAAAACCTACTACACTGCCAAGATTTACCAGTGTCTTGTACTTACTGGTTAAATTGGGGAGTGGAAACTTTAAGGAGAATTAAACGCGGTTTTTAATCTATAAATATTGTGCGACACAAACTATTCAACCCATATAAACAGAAACGCAGATGGGGTAGGGGAGTAAAACGTGCTTCACGTTTTGTGTCAACGCGCAATCAAGTATATACTGGGTCAAATCCATATCAACAAGAAAAAAAGGAAGTTGATTGGAGAAAAAGGATAAAAGTCATTATTTTAATTTTAGCATTACTAGTGATGGTAGTTTTTGTTCTTTTCCATCCTTTTTTTCATATTAAAAACCAAAATATCACTGGCTTACAAAGAATCAATGAAACCGAATTCAGAGAAGCTGTTTTTGGTATGATTGATTACAAAAAATTCTTTATCTTTCCTGGCCGAGATTATTTACTCATAAATGTAGAAGAATTGGAGGCAATCATAAAAGATAGATTTTCCATTGAATCCATTATTATTAAAAAAGTTTTTCCTGATACTTTAAATATCCAAATAGAAGAAAAAATTTCTACTATTATCTATGACAATGGTGAAAAATACAATTATTTAGGTTTAGAAGGCAAAATTGTAGAAATTCTACGCAAAGTTGGCAATGATGAATGGCAAGAAGTCACAGAGATAGTTACTTCAACCAATGTACAAGGCGAAGAAATTGAAAAAAAGAGAGTAATAGAACGTACTCATAAGCCAACTTTGGATATAATTATTAAAGAACTAGGGGATTATCCGTTAGTTTATGATAAACGCGGCTTTATAGGCGAGATAAACACACAAGTATTACAACCGGAAACAGTACAAGGTGTCATTGCTTGGTTCAATTTAATAAACAAGCGAACTGATATACCTTTTGGTTATATAATTATTGAAAATGAATTAGGTAATGCCATTATTACTACTAGAGAAGGATGGTCGTTGTTAATCAAACTTAGTGAAGATGTTGAAATTCAATTTGAGGAGTTACAGTATTTATTGAGAGAAAAAATTAAAAAAATTAATCGTTCTAACTTAAATTATATTGATTTGCGTTTTCCAGGACGAGTCTATTGGCAATAAACAGGGGATTAAAAAAATAATAAAGGGGTAATAAAATAGTAGTATAATATATGTCGCACAATATACCTTATACGACGCTACCAATCTCTAACTAAATAATTAAGAGGGTTAACAGGAATACCATTCAAACGAACTTCAAAATGAAGATGCGGGCCAGTTACAAACGGACCAGCTCCGATTGTGCCTGGTGTGCCTCCGGAATATCCAATCACATCCCCTCTAGTCATAAATTGATCCTCTGAGACCGTGATACCACTCAAATGGCCATAAACCGTAGCTAAACCGCCAGAATGGACCAACATAACATAACTGTAGCAAGCTGAAGAGGAACAATGACGAGCTCTAGCCACATAACCAGAACCAGCAGCTTTTATTGCTGTTCCCTGACTAGCCCGGATATCTATTCCATTATGTTCAAAAATGTGGCGATAAGGATAATCGGGATCATGAAAATATGCTGTAACATAACGACTCTGAGTCGGCCAAGACAATTGTGAAGGATCACCAGGTATGTTTTCTATACGGTCTTCCAAACGTTTACGAACTTCCTGCTCAATACCTGAAATTTCATTTTCAATCTGCTGATATTGAGAACGTAAATTTCCCAATAAAGTATTAAATATTAATTCCGAAGCCTGAGTTCTATCTAATAGATCCTGTTTAATAAAAGTCTGGTCAGTCCAATCTTTTTTACGCTCTTGCAGTTTCTCACTCAATTCTTCATAGGAAGCTTTGCATTCTTCAGTTTTCACTTTTTTATCCTCTAATTCTGCTGAGGCCAATTTTAAGCCTTTAACACTGCGGCCTAAATCTTTTTCCACAGTGTTTAGATATTGGAGCTGGTTATAAAAATCAGAAAAATTGGTATAAGTAGCGGCGACCTCAATATATGATTTATTATCACTGTAGTGAATCATGCGAATAAACTCCCCTAACATATTTTTCTGTTTGGCAATGGAAGCTTCCTTATCTTCAATTTGTAAATTAAACGCCTCAATTTGTAAATTTAAAGAATCTAATTTTTCTTCAGTGGCTTCCATATCTAATTCCACTTGCGCAATTCGATTATCTAAAATAGCCATTTGATTAGATAGAGACACCGCCTCTAAACGTTTTTGCTGTATTTTGCCTTTATATTCTTCAATACTTTTTTCCAATTGAGCAATCTTGGCTTTCTTTTCCGCTATGGCCTGATTGAGTTGGTCTATCTCCTCAGCATTACCTCCGACGTTCTCAGATAATACAAAAAGTGGTTGGAAAGCTAAACCAACTATTAAAACTAAAAAAATAGCCACAAATTTTCTCATAGCTATATTATACCACAAAATTCAAAGTTTTTTAACTGCCTCCCCTACTCTGGCTAAAGTTTTTTCTTTGCCTAAGACTTCGGCAATTTGATATGGTCCTGGAGAATTTTTTTGTCCGGATAAAGCTACACGCAAAGGCCAAAGGACATCGCCTATATTTAAAGAATTTTCTTTTAACCACTCCCCTACCTTAGTTTCTAACCCAGCTTTGCTAAAATCATCTAAATTAGCTAAAAAATCGCTTAAATTAGCCAAATTTTGCTTAGTTTTCTCCCTAGTATTTTTTTTCCAAACTAATAATTCTGCTTCATAGTCAAGTTTATCAGAAAATATAAAGGCGACTTCTTCAACTAATCCACTTAGAGTAGAAGCCCTTTCTTTTTCTAAACCAACAACTTTTTGCAGCCAGACTTTTTTCACTTTTTCATCTACCAAACCAGAGTTAAAAAAGAAAGGCAAGGCGGTTTCAGTCAGTTTATTTAAAGCCATGGTTCTCATATATTTTTGATTATACCAATCAAGCTTTTTTAAATTAAATACCGCCGCAGCTTTGCTCACTTTGTCAAAAGAAAATTCTTTAACTAATTCCTTTAAACTAAATATTTCCCGCTCATCACCCGGGTTCCATCCTAGAAAGGCAATAAAATTCAATAGAGCTTCTGGTAGATAGCCTTTTTCACGATAATCACGCACAGCCACATCACCGTGACGCTTAGAAAGTTTTTGTTTTTGGGCATTGACTAATAATGACAAGTGAGCAAACTGCGGCGGATGCCAACCTAAAGCTTTGTATAATTGCAAATGTTTTGGTGTGGAAGACAGCCATTCTTCACCGCGAATGACATGACTAATTTCCATTAAATGGTCATCTACAACAACAGCTAAATGATAAGTCGGGTAACCATCAGCTTTCAAAATTATTTGGTCATCAATAAATTCATTTTTGAATTCAACTTTGCCACGAACTAAATCAGTAAATTCTGTTTTGCCTTCTTGTGGCATTTTCATGCGTACCACATATTTTTCACCATTGGCCAGACGTCTTTTGACCTCCCTTGATTCAATATTGAGGCACAGGCCATCATAGCCAGTGGCTTGTTTACTTAACTCTTGGGTCTCGCGTAATTCTTCCAGACGTTCCTTGGAGCAAAAACAATAATATGCTTCATTCTTATTGACCAATTCATCTACATATTTTTTGTAAATCTTTAAACGCTCGGATTGAATATATGGCCCATTATCACCAATTTTTAGAACTTTACCATTTTGTAAATCTACACCTTCATCTGGTTTAATCCCGGCCCAGTGTAATGAATCCAATATATTTTCTATACCACCTTCGATAAATCTTTCCTTGTCAGTATCTTCAACACGCAACAAAAATTTACCGCCCTGATTTTTGGCGAATAAATAGGCAAACAAGGCCGTACGCAAACCACCGACATGGAGAAAGCCGGTTGGTGAGGGTGCAAAACGTGTTTTAATCATAGTCATATTAATTTTTTTAGGGGATTTCTACTGGAGGCAGACCTTTATCTTTCAAATATTCATTAACGGCTTCCAAAAGAATGCTATATTCTTCCTCTGTTAAATCTTTCTTCTCTTTACATTTTCTTCTAATTTCTTCATCAATATCTCCCTCTTCTATAAATATTTCTATAGCTTCATCCACTCTTTCCTGAATTGTTTTTACTTTGTCTACTCTTGATACTCCTAATCTACCATCTGAAGTATCGAATATATTTAAAATAGGTCTTTCTACACTTCCGGGTGACCAATTTTTAGCAAATATACGAAATAATGGTAATCTTCCAAATCTTCTATCTATTATAGTACCATTATCTGGACGAATTGGAGGTAATCCTTTTTTTTCTGACATATTATAATAATTTACTCATTAAAATTCCGGCTGCCACAGCCACATTAAGCGATTCTGCCCTGCCAGCCTGTCCGCCTGATTGGTGGAAACCAAGGATAGTATACTTTTTATCTAAAATATTTTCAACTTCTTGGCGTATGCCATGAGATTCATTACCTAAAATAAAAATCTGTTTACCTCTCCTGTCTAATTTATCTATTTTTTTTCCAGTCATGACTAAACCATTCAAAATATACCCAGATTTTTGTAAATGCTTTAAATCATTTTTTACTCCCCCACTTTTAAAAGTTTTTACCCGAAAAATTGACCCCATGGTACTACGTACAACTTTGGGATTATATAAGTCAACACAATCTTCTGATAAAATAATACCAGTAATACCAAACCAATCTGCCGTACGAATAATCGTACCCAAATTACCAGGGTCTTTAATCCCGTCTAGACAAATAATATTACCTTGTAAATCTTCCAGACTAACTTCTGGCTGTTCAACTACAGCCAAGATACCAGGAAAAGTCTCAGTGCTTTTTATCTCATCAATATCTTTATACCCACAAAATTCTACAGGAATTTTTTTAGTTTCAGCCAGCTTAATTAAAGCTGTTAAATTTTCTTCTGCTCGCCGATTGCCATCAACTACAACTAATAAAACCTCGGCGCCTGCATTTAGAGCTTCTTCTACTCCTTTTACGCCTTCAATTACAAATTCAGCAAACTCATGGCGAAACTTTTTTTGTTGCAATTTACTGAGATGTTTTTTGCTTTGTAGTGATAACATAGTATAAAAAAGTAAATATGGCTTTAAAAATTCTTTTTATACGCCAAGGCTGCATGACTAAACGATAGAACCACTCCAAACCTATTTGTCTCATCCACTGGGGAGCACGTTTAATCTTGTTAGCCATATAGTCAAAGGAACCGCCAATACCCATGGCCACTTTAACACTGGGTAAACTTGGTAAATTTTCTTCAATCCATTTTTCCTGCTTGCCATGGCCAAAACCAACAAATAAAATATCTGGGGCCGTCATAATAATATCATGAATGACTTCTTCATTATCGCTTTGTATAAGCCATCGCTTGCCAGCTTTAACTGTCTTAATTTCCGGTCCTTCATTATACCCCACAATCCTCAATTTTGGATATTTAAATTGTAACTTTTCCGCTGTTTTAGCCACTGCTTCCCTATTACCAGAACCAAGTAAATATATGGTTTGGCCTCGCTCCACTGCTAATTGACAAATGTCCAACATAAAATCTGCACCAGGCAGTCTTTTTATTTTCCAATTGGTCACTAAAGTAATACCAAAACCATCACATAAATTCAAATCACCACTATTTAAAACTTCTTTAAAATATTCATCTTTTTGCGCATCCACCAGCATTTCGGGGTTGGGGGTGAAGATTTTGTATTGTCCTTTGCTACCCAAAAAACCAACTACTTTGTCTAAAGCTTGTTGTTTAGTTAAACTATCAATTCTAATACCTAAGACTTGCATAATTTATAACTTTATTTTACGCTAAAATATGGATATATATTATACAATTTGACAAAATTTAGCAAGGTGATATAATATTATCACTCTTACTAAGAGAGTGCTAATTTAGTTAAATTATTAAAAATAAAAAATTTCAAATTATAAATTTTCGAGTATGTTTCCACAAAATTTTACTAACAAATCCCAAGAAGCCCTGCAACGGGCCTCACAAATCGCCAATGACAATGGTCAACCTCAAGTTGAACCTCCTCACCTATTTATGGCTCTTTTGGAGCAAACCGAAGGTGTAGTTGTTTCGGTTCTAAAAAAATTAAAAGTTAATCTCAAAGAATTACAGGATGACACCCAAGACATGATTCATTCTCTACCTAAGCATAATGGACCAATGCCCATAGGTGGTATTGGACAGATCCTCATGGGCCAAGCCATGGCTTTTATTTTACAAAATGCTACCAATGAATCTAAAAAAATGCAAGATGACTATATCAGTGTTGAACATTTACTTTTAGCTTTTCTTACCAACAAGAATCCAGTTAGCGATGCTTTAGCACGTCAAAAAATTCAGTATAATGAAATTCTCAAAGTCTTAGTTGAAGTTCGTGGTACTCAAAAAGTGGACTCCCCTGAACCAGAAAGTAAATATCAAGTTTTGGAAAAATATGGTAAAAATCTAACGGAATTTGCCCGCCAAGAAAAACTTGATCCTGTCATCGGCCGTGATGATGAAATTCGTCGCGTCATGCAGGTGTTATCACGCCGTACCAAAAATAATCCCGTCCTAATTGGCGAACCTGGTGTAGGAAAAACTGCCATTGTAGAAGGTTTGGCACAACGCATTGTTGATGGTGATGTCCCTGAAAGTATTAAAGATAAGGAAATTATTGCGCTAGATATTGGTTCGTTAGTTGCCGGCACTAAATTCCGCGGTGAATTTGAAGAACGTTTCAAAGCGGTTCTCAAGGAAGTTATAAAATCTGCTGGTAATATTATTCTTTTCATTGACGAACTCCATACTATTGTCGGCGCTGGTTCTTCCGAAGGCGCTATTGATGCCTCCAATATGTTAAAACCTGCTCTAGCCCGCGGTGAATTGCATACAATTGGAGCAACGACTATTAAAGAATACCAGAAGCACATTGAAAAAGATGCTGCTTTTGAACGTCGTTTCCAACCAATTATGGTTTTTGAACCCAGTGTTGATGATGCCATTGCTATTTTACGTGGAATTAAGGAGAAATATGAAGTGCATCATGGTGTGCGCATTACAGATCCAGCCATTGTCGCGGCCGCTGAACTCTCTCACCGCTACATTTCTGACCGTTTTTTACCAGACAAAGCCATTGACCTAATTGACGAAGCTACCTCGGCTCTACGCATGGAAATTGATTCCATGCCTGATGAGCTAGATAAGATGAAGCGCAAAATGATGAAAATAGATATTGAGTTACGAGCTCTAAAAAAAGAAAAAGACACTGAATCCAAAGAACGTTCAAACAAGCTAAAAAAAGATTTAGCGGAATTAAAAGAACAGAGCCATGAACTTGAAGCACATTGGCAAAATGAAAAAGATGTCATTACTAAAATCCGCGAACACAAAAAAGAAATTGATAAACTAAAACAAGAAGCAGAAATCTCAGAACGCAAAGGCGATCTGCAAAAAGTCGCGGAAATTCGCTATGGCAAAATTCCTATGATGGAAGAAGCCATCAAAAAGGATGAAAAACGTTTAAATGATATTCAAAAAGGCAAAGTCATTCTAAAAGAAGAAGTCATTGAAGAAGATATTGCTGAAGTCGTTTCCCGTTGGACCGGCATTCCTGTTTCTAAAATGCTTGAAGACGAGGTTAAAAAACTAGCGCGCATAGAAACAGAAATTGAACAGCGCGTGATTGGACAAAGAGAGGCTGTCACAGCCGTGGCCAATGCCATCCGTCGTTCCCGAGCTGGTATTGCCGAACCCAAACGCCCGATTGGTTCTTTTATCTTTATGGGGCCAACTGGTGTGGGAAAAACAGAATTGGCTCGAGCATTAGCTGAATTTCTCTTTAATGATGAAGATTCTCTGGTTCGCGTTGACATGAGTGAATACATGGAAAAACATGCTATTTCCAAAATGATTGGCTCCCCGCCAGGATATATTGGATATGACGAAGGTGGTCAACTTACTGAAATTATCCGCCACAGGCCTTATTCTGTAGTTCTTTTTGATGAAATTGAAAAAGCCCATCCTGATGTTTTCAATATGATGCTACAAATTCTAGATGATGGCCACTTAACTGATGCCAAGGGCCGGAAAGTCAATTTCAAAAATACTGTCATTATCATGACCTCAAATATTGGCTCAGACATGATTATGCAGATGGGACGTGGCAGTGATTTTGGATTTGCTGATGGCAAAACTAAAACTGGCAAAAACAAAGAAGACAAAATCAAAGAAAAAATCATGGAAGCTCTACGCGAACAATTCAAACCAGAATTTTTAAACCGAGTTGATGAAATCATCATGTTCCATACTCTAACAGAAAAACATGTTAGAACAATTGTTGATTTGCAACTAGCTTTAGTTGCTGAACGAATCAGTGAAAAGAAAATCATCCTGGATATTTCCAAAGTTGCCAAAGACTGGCTGGCCAAGAAAGGCTATGACTCCAATTTAGGCGCCCGCCCTTTAAAACGCGTTATTCAAACTGAATTGCTCAATCCTCTAGCCATGCAAATCATCACAGGCAAAATTAATGAAGGCAGTAAAGTAAAGATAGATATAGAGAAGAATAAAGTGATGATAAAAGCATACAAAATATAAAAATGCTGACTTTATCAACAACAAATAGCTTTTACAGCTATTTTTTGATATAATATGTATAATAATATATATAAGTTTAAATTGAGAAATTGATTCCCAAAATTTTACTGTATGTCAACACTAAAAGATAAACAAAATTTAGATAGAAAACCAATGGAAGAATCAAAACCAGTTGTAGCTTTAGCCAAAGAAACACCACCAATAATTGAAACTAAATCAATTCCGCCTGAAGTTATGATTGAAGTTGGTGAAATTCCTAAACAAACTCCTCAAGAAGATGAGGGCTTTTTAGATGAAACTATTGAGAATCTAAAACAAAAACTTAGAGGTTCTAAGAAAAAACCTAATAAAATTCCTCAAGTCAAGGATGACATAACCGTAAAAATTGAAAAAATTATGGAACAAGATTTAGGTGATGCTTTTAGTGAACTTACTCCACTACAGCAACAAGAATTCAAAATTAAAGGTGAAGAAACGGCCTGGGAGGTTCGCAAACTCCTTAAATCCGCTCATATTAAACTTAAAACTATTTTCAAACTTATTCTGGATTGGTTAAAAATGCTGCCAGGAATAAATAGATTTTTTTTAGAACAGGAAGCAAAAATAAAAACCGATAAAATTATAGCTCTTAAAGAGAGATATAAAAATTAGCTATGTTCTATCTCCTTCAATTTGGAGTTGTTGACTTTCCTAATCAAACACCATCAGGTCTAATTTTAGATACTGCATTATTTTGGATTGTTATAATTGGCTTAATCTTGGCTATCTTGGCAGGGGTTAGTTTTCTACTCCGAGCATTATTGAAATTTCAAATGAGGCAGAATAAAGCTTTTCAACGTATAGTTTTACAAATTTCTGTACCTCGTGAAAAAAAATCTGAAGCTCAAGGCGGTCAAATCCAAAATCAAGAAGATCGCCTTGAACAAATTAAAGAAGAAATTGGCATTACTGAAACACTCTTCTCCACTATTGCCGGTCTTAAAGCCCAACGAGGTCCTTGGCACTGGCTACGAGGCCGCAGTGATCATTTTTCTTTTGAAATCGTCATGTCCAATGGCTTAATTACTTTTTATGTAGCTGTACCTCGCAAGTTACATAAATTTGTTGAACAACAAATCCATGCTCAATATCCTTATGCACAAATTGAAGAAATGACTGATTATAATATATTTACTGAAAAAAGTATTATTGTGGGCGCTTATCTAGATAGTAAGCGCCGGCAAATGTTCCCTTTCAAAACATATAAAAAAATGGATTCTGACCCGCTTATGTCGCTACTTAATGTTTTGGCAACTGCCCGTGAAGAAAATTCTGCTTTAGCCATCCAATATATAATCCGCTCAGCTCATCGGCGTTGGCGACGCCATGGCATCTGGATTGTCCGCGATGTTAAAAAAGGGGAAAAATTTGAAAACATCGCTTATCATAGTCTCTTCCGTCGTCATCTAAGTAAAATTGTCAAAGAATTTGGCAAAACTTTTCAAAAACAAGACCCTCATAATCCCTCCGGACAAGAACACTATCAACCAACTGCTATGGAGGAAGAGATGATGAAAGGAGTAGAAGAAAAACTTTCCAAAGGCGGTATGGATGTAACTATCCGCCTCTTAAGCGTTTCAGATAATGAAGAAACATCCCGTATGCATCTAGATAATTTAATTAATGCCTTTGCTCAGTACAATCTCTACCACTATGGTAATGAATTTTATGCGGCTGTACCTAAAACTCAAGCTCAACTAATCCGCGATTTTATTTACCGCAGTTTTAATGAAAGACGTAAAGTAATTTTAAACACTGAGGAATTAGCTAGTTTCTGGCACTTACCTTTACACTCAACTGAAGTTCCTAATATTAAATGGCTAAGCGGTCGTACAGCTCCTCCTCCAGCTAATTTACCAACCTCTGGCTTGCAACTAGGTTATGTTGAATACCGCGGCAGCAAACAGGATATTTACATGAAAACAGATGACCGCCGGCGCCACTTATATATCATTGGTAAATCTGGCGGCGGCAAGTCTGTCTTTATCGGCCGTATGGCGGTTCAAGATATTAATGAAAACAAAGGTGTTTGTATTGTTGACCCTCACGGCGATCTGATTGAATATGTCTTGCAACATATTCCTAAAGAGCGAGCTGATGATGTCGTGATTTTTAATCCCTCTGATTTAGAGCGCCCTGTGGGTATTAACATGCTTGAAGCTAAAACTGATGATCAAAAAGATTTTGCCATCCAGGAAATGATTGCTATTTTTTATAAACTCTTCCCGCCGGAAATGATTGGGCCGATGTTTGAACACAATATGCGCAATGTCATGCTGACCTTGATGGCTGATTTGCAAGATCCTGGAACAATCATTGACATCCCGCGCATGTTTACAGATGATGATTATGTTAAAGCATATTTAAAGAAAGTAAAAGATCCTGTGGTAAGAGCTTTTTGGGAAAAAGAAATGGCCAAGACTTCTGACTTCCATAAATCAGAAATGCTTGGTTACCTCATTTCCAAAGTTGGCCGCTTTGTAGAAAATGAGATGATGCGCAATATTATGGGTCAGCAGCATTCTAGTTTTAATTTCCGCGAAATTATGGATGGTCAGAAAATTTTACTTGTCAACTTAGCTAAGGGTAAAACTGGTGAAGTCAATGCTAAATTACTTGGTTTAATTATTGTAGCCAAATTACAAATGGCTGCTCTTAGCCGTGCTGATTTATCTGAAGAGAAACGTAAAGATTTTTATCTTTACATTGATGAGTTTCAAAATTTTGTTACTGACTCAATTGCCACAATTTTATCTGAAGCTCGCAAATACAAACTAAATCTAATTGTCGCTCACCAATATATGGGACAATTGGCTGATGAAAAAGGCCAGTCCCCCATCCGCGATGCTGTCTTGGGTAATGCTGGCACAATTTGTTCAGCCAGAATTGGACCTGATGATGCTGAAATCTTAGCTAAAGAATTTGCGCCTACTTTTGGTTCATATGACTTGCTCAATGCGCCTGAATTTTCTTGGTATACTAAACTTTTGATTGACAACAAACCCTCTAAACCATTTTTAATGAAAACTTTTCCACCTGAACAAGGCAATCAAGAATTAGCCGAAGCCATCCGGGAACTTTCCCGCCTCAAATATGGCCGTGATCGGGCAATTGTTGAAGCCGAGATTCTGGAAAGAACAAAATTGGGCGTGGCTACTAGTGATGGCAAAACCGATATGATTGAAGCCAGTTTGTAATGAAATATAATCTATATTAAAAAAACTGTTGAATTCAACAGTTTTTTTAATCCAACGAACTGACAATCCACAGGCTTTCCACTCCCCGTCCCCAAACAAAACTGACAAAAACAAAAGAAGTTGATAGAATACATATACTATAAAAAACAAAAATAAATATGAATTCCTTAGGCGATATCTTAAATCAAAAAGGGGATATCTTAAAAATCAAAAATCCTGAAGATATTGAAGAACTGAAAGACAGGGTCTATCAAATGAAAGACCAACTAGACGCTTTGCTACGCACGCTCAATCAAAAACAAACTGAACCTATAAAACAAAGAGAGCCTGATATAGAAATTTTGGAAAGTGGCGAACGCATTGTTGAAGGGGTTTTTTCTGGTGAACAAATGGTGGGTTCTGACGGCAAAGAGTATTCTGTACCATATAACTATGCCAGCAAATCCAAATTAGTTGAAGGTGATTTAATGAAATTAACCATTACTAAAAATGGTTCCTTCATTTACAAGCAAATTGGACCCATTGAACGCAAGCGTCTAATCGGTGAATTAGTCTCTGATGGTGAGCAATATTCAGTCCTAGCTGATGGCAAGACCTACAAAGTTTTAATTGCTTCAATAACTTTTTTTCATGGCAAACCTGGTGATGAAGTCGTCATCCTCGTGCCCAAAGATGGCATTAGTGATTGGGCGGCAGTAGAAAATATTATTAATAAATAATCTCTAACAAAAACAAAAACATCCCCGCAGGGGCCGTCCCAAAACTCTAAACCACCACTTAATTAAGTGGTGGTTTTTTGATA
>CAZRZS010000016.1:0-13788 GCA_964604685.1 uncultured Gammaproteobacteria bacterium | reverse complement strand
CTTAGTTGATAAGTTTTTGAGCGATGACGTTGAGTTGGGTGAATATGAAAATTATGATTAAATTTTTATTATGAATAATCATAAAAAAATAATTTTAGCAATTGTGCTTATAACCGGTTTGTTAATTCTCGGCAGTTTAGTTTGGTATTTTATTTTTTCAGCCAAAAGCGGAATTTTCCAGCCGTCAGAAAAATTATTGCCGGCGCCAGAGGATGAAGCAGCGCCGCAATTCAGGGTTTTTATTAAACCCAGTGAAAGCAAACATGACAAGGATAAAGATGGTCTAAGCGATATTGAAGAAGAAAAATTAGGCACTAGTGATTTGGCTAGCGATAGTGATGGCGATGGCTTAAGTGATAACATTGAAATAAACATTACTAAAACTGATCCGGCAAAATTTGATACAGATGGCGATGGTTATGGTGATGGTTTAGAAGTTGTAACCGGCTATAACCCATTAGGTCCAGGCAAACTTGAATAATTTTAATTTTAATCATATGTTTGACGATCAAATTTCAAATAATCAAAATCAGATACCTAAGAATTTACCTGTAGGCGAGCCTGAAGATATGTTGGCAGGAATTGATAAAACTGAAGCGCCAGCCCCGATGACAGCGCCGTTGGCTGGAGTCAGCGCTTTGGAGGTTGGCGCGCTTAAACGCAAAGATAAGGCGCCGGCCTCAACACAGGATTTTTCTTCAGCAAAGCCGGTAGAGTCGCAAACGCCAGCCCCAGTCCCAGCGCCGGCTGACAGCCAACGGCCTGAATTTGTCCAGACAGCTGTAGAGCCAGCAGACAATCCTGACCAGACTCCAGCTCCGGAAATGTATAAAATAAAAGAACCAGCTTTAACTCGCGGTTTAGTCATGACTATTATTATTGTTGTGGCGGTAGTAATTTTAGGCGGGGGTGGTTGGTGGTTATATAATTCTTTTATTGCTGACAGTGGTTCAGATTTTACTGTCTCAGAATTTGATGCCACAGTTGAAGATTTATCACCCATAGTTACAGAGCCAGATATTAAACCTTTTGTGCCAGTTGAAGAAAATTTGAGCGCTGATATTATTGATGAGCAAGTTTTATTTGGCGAGCCGATTGATACAGATGGAGATGGCTTGGATGATAATCGTGAATTTGATTTAGGCACAGATCCAAACAATTGGGATAGTGATGGAGATGAGTTAGGTGATGGTGATGAGGTGATAATTTGGAAGACTGATCCTCTCAACCCAGATAGTGATGGCGACACCTATTTAGATGGCCAAGAAGTCAAGAGCGGGTATAATCCAGCCGGTCCGGGTAAGATTTTTGAACCGCCTATTGAATAAATTATTTAAAGTATGTTCGGAAGAAAAAAGAAACAGCCCATTAAAAAATCTAAAATTTCTGCTAATTTACAAGTCATGCCAGAAACTTTTTATGGTGCCCAAGATCCAGTGTTGCACTATGGCGGAGAAACCAGTAAACCTTTAGCCAAGACCAAAGCAACTGGAAGAAGTAACTTAGCTTTAGGGAAAATTGTAGATTTTTTTAAGAAAAAGATTGTTTTATATATTTTATTAGGTGTAGTTTTTATTATTATTATTATGTTGATTTCTTGGTATTATATTAATGAAGCTCGCCAGAGTCTAGAGCCAGCGCCAGTCAAACCCGTAGTTGAAGAGATATTGCCAGAACCAGTAACTGAGGAATTTATTGAGGAAAAAGAAATAGAGGCAGCGCCTACAAGCACAGAACCAATTACAGAACCAATTATTGAGGAACCCCAGTCATTACAGGAACGAGAATTAGAATTTCCTCGAATTTTACAGACCAATAGTCCTGACGTTGATAATGATGCTTTAACTGATTTAGAAGAGGAAATTTTCAATACTGATAGCGGCACCTGGGATACGGATGGCGATGGCTATTATGATGGCCAAGAAGTTTTTAATTTGTATAATCCTGCTGGACAAGCACCAGTAAAATTAATTGATTCTGGACTAGTCGCTGAATATGTTAATCCATCTTGGCAATATCGCGTGTATTATCCTATTACTTGGCAAGTAGGTGAAGTTGATTCTCAAGCTAATCAAGTATTGTTTAGTTCTGTTACTGGAGATTTTATAGAAATTAGCGCTTTTATCAAAAATTCGCAAGAGACATTTACTGATTGGTTTAGCCGTAAGGCTAGTGGCCAAAAATTCACTGACTTGCAAGTTTTGAACAATCGTTTTAAAGAAGAAGGACAGAAACGCAAGGATGATTTAACAGCTTATTTTGTACAAGGCAATAATGTTTATGTTTTGATCTATCACCCCGGTACAACTGGTTTTGTGCCTTTTCGGCATATTATGCAAATGATGCAGCAAAGTTTTCGCCAGAGTAAAACTCTAATTGAAATTCCTGAACAAGTACTTTTACCGGCTCCTCCTAATTTTACCGAGCCGATAGCCACTACTACTTTTACTGAAGAGGCAGAAATTTAATTGACTGCTTATGGAATGTACGATTTATCAGGCAGTCAAAAATTTACCGATGAGTCAAAAAAGAATTAGGGAGGCGGTTTTTTTTGTTCTTAAGACTTTAAAAAAAACAGGCATGGTCAGTATTCACTTAGTTGGGGATAAGCGGATACAAAAACTAAATAATTTTTATCGGGGTGAAGACAGAACGACAGATGTCTTAGCCTTTGCCACGACTGAAGGTAAAGAGTTGGTAAAAGTGAATAATGATTTTGGTGATATATTCATTTGCTGGCCACAAGTAAAACGACAAGCCAAGAAATATCAAATAGATTTTAGAGAAGAGTTTATCCGCATGCTAGTTCATGGTCTCCTGCATTTATTCGGCTATGATCATATTAAAAAGAAACAAGCGGTTAAAATGTTTTATAGACAAGAAAAATTAGTTAAAAAAATAATATGAAAGTAAAAAGACTATTTAAAAGTTTTTATAATGCTTGGCAGGGAATCAAATATGTGTTCAAACAGGAACAGAATTTTAAAATTCAGTTATTAATATCAATCTTGGTATTATTACTAATCTGGTATTTGCCTTTAAGCAAAGGTGAAATGATTGTTGTAATTTTGTTAATATTTATAGTTTTGATTTTGGAATTAATGAATACTGCTTTTGAGAAGTTAGCTGATGTGCTAAAACCCCGTTTATTTTATCAAATTGGCATAGTCAAGGATATAATGGCAGCTATGGTATTTTTATCATCAATTGGCGCAATAATTATTGGTCTGATAATTTTTTGGCCATACCTATTTGAATTATTTTATTAACAATGATAGAGTAAGGATATTATGGTGAAAAAGAGAACACAAATAGAATTAATTACCGGCTTGGATATTGGTTCCACAGCCGTACGTGTGGCTGTAGCTAAACAGACCTTGCTTGAAGATGGTAGTGTTGATTTGCAGATTATTGGCTTGGTAGAAGTACCTTCAGAAGGTGTCCATAAAGGAGTCATAAATAGCATTGAAGAGTGTGTTTCGGCTATTTCCCATGCTTTAGAACAGATGGAACAAATGATAGGAGTGCCGATTGAACATGCCTGGGTAGGTATAGCTGGTGGGCATATTACTTCCCAGGAGAGCAAAGGTGTAGTTGCTGTGGCTAAGTCTGATGGCGAAATTGCCGAAGAAGATATGGTACGGGCGGTTGAAGCTGCTCGCACTGTGGCTATGCCATTGAATTATGAAATCCTGCATGTTTTACCGCGGAATTTTTGCGTTGACGGCCAAACTGGCATTAAAGATCCCGTCGGTATGACAGGCGTGCGTTTAGAAGTTGATACTCAGATAATTCAGGGTTTGACTTCGCATATCAAGAATATTACTAAGGCTGTCTATCGTACAGGTATTGATATTGATGATTTGGTTTTTTCTGCTTTAGCCATTGGCGAGGTGGTGGTAACACCACGGCAAAAAGATTTAGGGGTGGCTATAGTCAATATTGGCGGTTCAACTACAAGCTTATTAGTTTTTGAAGAAGGCGAAGTTATTCATTCAGCGGTTTTGCCGATTGGTTCAGAACATATTACTAATGATTTGGCCATTGGTCTTAGAACTTCAATTGAAATAGCCGAAAAGGTCAAAGTTGAATATGGTGAATGTCTAGCTAAAAATATTTCCAAAAAAGAAATGTTAGATTTAGGCATAGTGGGGGCTGAGGTTAATGAAGAAGTGAGCCGGAAATACGTAGCAGAAATTATTGGCGCCCGTATGGAAGAAATTTTGGAAAAAGTTGATAATGATTTAATTAATATTAATCGCAGCGGTTTATTGCCGGCAGGCATAGTCTTGACGGGCGGGGGAGCTAAATTGGCTGGTTTGGTAGATTTGGCTAAAGATAGGCTACGGTTGCCAGCTTCACTCGGCTACCCTTTAAATGTACAAAGTGTCAGTGAAAAGATAAATGATTTATCTTTTTCTACTGCTGTCGGTTTGATTAATTGGGGCGCTAATCTACAGCATAGCGGTAGTAAAAGAAGTAGTTTTGGCCGACGTAGCGTTGATAAGATTTCACAACAAGTACGCGGTTGGTTTAAATCATTGGTGCCATAAATTTGTTTATCTAGTTAAAGGTATAGAAAACAGGGGAAGGCCCTGTTTTTAGTTATACACAGGGGGTTTACATAAGCTCATATATTATATATAATATATTTGTGGAGTTCGTCTCCACTTCTTTTATATAAGCCTCTTTGTATACAAAAAGTGTTCAAAACTCTAATTTTAATAATAAATATATGCCCCAAGTTAAACCTGCTGTGGAAACCTTCGCAAAAATAAAAGTTATTGGCATTGGCGGTTCCGGCGGTTCAGCTGTTGACCGCATGCTCAAGACTGGTATTTGCGGTGTTGACTTTACAGCTATTAATACTGATGTGCAAGCCTTGCACCATACTACCGCCACCCATAAATTACATATTGGTAAAACCGTTACTCGTGGTTTAGGCGCTGGCATGGATCCTAATTTAGGCAAGCGTAGCGCTGAAGAGTCGCAGAATGAAATTAGAGAAATACTGAAAGATACAGATATGGTTTTTTTAACTTGCGGTTTGGGTGGCGGTACCGGTTCAGGAGCTTCGCCAGTGATTGCAGAAATCGCTCGGGAAATGGGAGCTTTAACTATTGCTGTCGTTACCAAACCATTTGGTTTTGAGGGGCAGCAAAGAAAAATTATTGCTGACAAAGCTCACGATGAATTGGCGCGCAATGTGGATACGATTATTACCATTCCTAATGATAGGGTTCTGCAAATTATTGATAAAAAAACTTCTTTGCTTGAGGCTTTTAAAATTGTTGATGAGGTTTTAAGACAAGGCGTCCAGGGTATTTCTGAGCTTATTACTGTGCCGGGTATGATTAATGTGGATTTTGCTGATGTTAAAGCCATTATGCAAGATACTGGTTCAGCTTTAATGGGTATTGGCATTGCCGGCGGTTCGGAGAATAGGGCGATTGAAGCTGCTAAAGCTGCTATTTCCTCGCCTTTACTTGAAATTTCCATTGACGGAGCGCGAGGCATTCTCTTTACCGTGACTGGTGGCAGTAATTTGAGCATGCAGGAGGTAGCGGAAGCGGCTAAAGTCATTACTAGTTCAACTGATAAAGATGCTAAAGTTATCTTTGGGGCGGTGATTGATGAAGACATGAAAGATGATGTCCGGATTACGGTGGTAGCGACTGGTTTTGATGATCGTGAAACCAGACCGCTGGAAGCTCCACATAAAGAAGATTCCCGTTCATTTTTTGCCGGCGGGCGTAATTTTTATTCCACATCCAGTGTTAATAAAGTTGATGAATCAACCGAAGAAATTATGCAGAAACGCACTAGTTTTACCAGTAAACCAGTAGCTGAAGCTGAAACAGCCAAACCTATCAAACCAGCCAAGAAAATTAAAGAAGAAAAAAGTGATGATGAGGAGGATTTGGAAATTCCTGCTTTCATTCGTCGTAAAATGGGTATGTAAAAAGCTCAAAGCCCCCATAGGGGGCTTTTAAAATTAGCCAAGTAATGATATAATAGCCATATTATGCATTGTCCAGCTTGTAGTTCCAAAGAAACTAAAGTAGTTGATTCCCGTTTAACCCAAGATGGTATGGCGGTGCGTCGTCGCCGGGAATGTTTAAAGTGTAGTTATCGTTTTTCTACCATTGAAGAAATGGAGCTTTTGGATATTATGGTAGTGAAAAATGATGGTAGCCGCCAGTCATATTCGCGTAATAAGCTATCCAATGGCATTATACGTTCTTTAACCAAGCGCCCTTATACTCAAGAAAAATTTGATCGTTTAATTCATGCTATTGAACGTGACATTCAAAAAAAGCGAAAACGTGAAGTAACAAGTGAAGAAGTCGGCGAAATAGTTATGAAGCGCTTGCGGATTTTTGATAAGGTGGCATATATTCGTTTTGCTTCTATTTATCGGGCTTTTGAAGATGTTAAAAAATTTCAAACTGAAGTTATTTCTCTACAAAAAAAGAAAACTAAAAAGTAATATATTTTCTATGAGTAAAAAAGAAGAAACAAACAATCAAGAGATGCCAGAAGCCAGTGAAGCGGCTAAACATGTTAATATTCATGTCAATGCCAATGATGGTTTGAAAGAGTTGATTGAAAAAAATATTAAATGGTCGCAGGTAATTTATGAGCAAAATCGTAAGATAAATCGTCGTTTAATTTGGCTGGTAGTCGGGAGTTATCTGCGTTTAGCTATTATTATTATTCCTCTTATTTTGGCTGTGATTTTTTTACCGCCGTTGCTTGAACAATTATGGGCGCAATATAGCGGCATGCTGGGTGGTTTAGGCGGGGGAACTAGTCAGCTTAATAATATTTTTTCTCAGATTTCCGGAGAGCAGATTCAAGAATATTTGCAAATGATACAAACTCGTTAAGGTGCTTTAAAAGAATAAAAATGGCCTAAATTAGGCTGTTTTTTAACTCAAATGTAACATTTTGGCTAAATTTACGTCTTCTATAGTGAAAAATTAATTTAATATCAACCTTCCGGGGGAAGAAGGTTTTGTTGTATTTATGAAAGAAAATACTAGAAAGACAATTAAAATTTTCTGGCAACATTCCAAGAAATACAAATTGGTTGGTTTTTTTATGCTGTTTGGTATTATTGGAGCCGCTGTCACTAATATTATAGTACCGCTGTATTTTAAAAAGTTTTTTGATACTTTGGTAAATGGCGGGAATAAGGAAGTGATTGTTCAAAGTTTAATTGCCATATTAATTATGATTGCCATTTATGAATTCTTGCAATGGTCGTTTTGGCGCCTGGCTACTTTTTTGGCAGTTATTTTTCAGATTAGGATAGAGGCTGATTTAGCCGCAACTTGTTTTAAATATTTACATAAGCATTCTTTTTCATATTTCAATAATAATTTTGTTGGTTCTTTAGTTAAACGCGTGAATAGGTTTATCCGTTCTTTTGAAGGTATGGCAGACAAATTTAGTTGGAATCTTATACCGCTCTTGATTAGTGTTAGTTTAATTATTATTGTTTTGCTTATAAAAAACACAGCCATGGGTTTGATAATTATTTTGTGGCTCTTGATTTTCCTAGGCTTTAATTGGTTTTTTATTAGGTATAAGTTTAAATATGATGTGGAAAGGGCTATTGCTGAAACAAAAGTTACCGGCGTTCTGGCTGACACCATTACCAACCACCCCAATGTAAAATTGTTTAATGGCTTTGATAGGGAAGTTTCTTTGTTTGGGAAAGTCGTTGATAATTTACGGAAATTACAAAAATTTACTTGGAATTTGAATAATATTTTTGAAGCTGTGCAGGGATTTTTGATGATTAGTTTAGAAATAGGCATCTTTTACTTTGCTATTATTCTTTGGCAGAGGGATTTATTTACCATTGGTGATTTTGTTTTGTTGCAAAGTTATATCATGATTGTCTTTATGAAGATTTGGGATTTTGGCAAAATTATTAGGAACTTATACCGAGACTTGGCTGATGCCGAGGAAATGACTGAAGTTTTCAATATCCCCCATGGAATTGTTGACATTCCCCGAGCTAAAGGTTTATTAGTCAAGAAAGGTCAAATAGAATTTGACAAGGTATCCTTCAATTATTGTCAAACTAGAAAAATTATTTCAGATTTTAATTTAGTTATCAAGCCCCAAGAAAAAGTTGCTCTAGTTGGCCCTTCTGGGGCTGGTAAGACCACTTTGACCCGTCTAATTTTGCGTTTATATGATGTAATTAATGGCAAGATTTTAATTGATGGTCAAGATATAGCCAAGGTTACTCAAGAGAGTTTGTGGCAGAATATTAGTTTGGTACCGCAAGATCCTATCCTTTTTCATCGTACACTTATGGAAAATATTCGCTATGGCAAGCCCAAAGCGACTGATAAAGAAGTTATTAAAGTAGCTAAATTAGCTCATTGCCATGAGTTTATTATTGATTTTCCTGATGGCTATAATACTTATGTAGGCGAACGCGGAGTGAAATTATCTGGCGGTGAGAGACAGCGAGTGGCCATTGCCCGAGCTATTTTACGTGATGCCCCTATTATTTTGCTTGATGAAGCCACTTCCAGTTTGGATTCAGCTTCTGAACAGCTTATTCAAGATGCTTTAGATACCTTGATGAAAGACAAAACCATAATTGTGATTGCCCATCGTTTGTCAACTATCATAAAGATGGACAGGATTTTGGTGATTGATCAGGGCGGAATTGTTGAAGAAGGTAGGCATCAAGAATTGTTAAAAAAGAAAACTGGCTTGTATAACAAGCTATGGCGATTGCAGGCAGGTGGCTTTATTCAATAAAAGGACGTTTACTCAGTGTCTTTTTTAGTGTATAATATCTTCAATCTATGCATAAACGCACCAAAATCGTCTGCACTCTTGGGCCGGCTTCAGAAACCGTCCCCGTCTTGACCAAAATGGTAAAAGCCGGCATGAATGTCGCTCGGCTTAATTTTTCGCACGGTACTTATGATAACCATAAAATGTTAATAGACAATATTCGGGAAGTGGAGCAGAAAACTGGCGAACCGGTAGCCATTATGCAGGATTTACAAGGCCCCAAGATTCGAGTTGGTCTTTTGCCAGAAAAAGGTATGCAACTTAAAGAGGGGGAAATGATAAGTTTTGATACTACTGCCATGGAATACAAGGATGTGGTGTTTGACAAGACAGTGCCAGTAGATTATCCGGATTTACATAAATTTGTTAAATCCGGTGAAAGATTATTATTAAACGACGGCCGCATTGAAACTAAGATTGTGAGGGTTGTGGAAACAATCATTCATACTGAAGTCAAGGTTGGAGGGTTATTAACCTCCCACAAAGGCATTAACGTTCCGGATTCTAAATTAGATGTTAGAGCTTTAACTGAAAAAGATAAGGCAGATGTTCGGTTTGGCTTGGAACACAAGGTAGACATGATTGCTTTGTCTTTTGTCACTACCCCGGATGATATTTTGGATTTACGCTTTTTGATAAAGGAATATGAAAAAGAAATGAAATTAAAGCCTGAACAGCCGATTCTGATTATTGCCAAGATTGAACGCAATGAGGCAGTAAAAAATATACAGGAGATTTTGGAAGTAGTTGATGGCATTATGGTTGCTCGAGGTGATCTTGGTATTGAAATTCCAGCACAGGATGTGCCGTTAGTACAAAAGAGATTAATAGATTTGGCTTTGGCATGTGCCAAACCAGTGATTGTAGCCACGCAAATGCTTGATTCCATGCAGGAAAATCCACGACCGACTCGAGCTGAAGTTTCTGATGTTGCCAATGCGGTAATTGACCATACTGATGCCGTAATGTTGTCCAATGAAACGGCTACTGGCAAATATCCTGTAGAAACTGTTAAAATTATGTCTGAGATTATTAAGGAAGCTGAGGCATCACACTATGATGATCTTTTAATGCATGATCCTGAAAAGAAAGAGCAGGTTGATGAAGTTATCTCCCGTCTTTCACGGGAAATGGCTGAAGAAGTGGAGGCAAAATTAATTATAGCGGCTTCGCTGTCAGGAGACACAGGTCGTTTTTTGAGCCGCAATCGTCCGGAATTGCCTATTATAGTGGGAACAAGTTCAACCAGAGTTTTACATCAATTAAATTTATCTTGGGGTGTACAGCCATTTCTTTTAGAAGAATGTAAGACTATTGAAGAGTTAGTACAGAGATCAGTCATACATTTGAAAAAACAAAAGCTGGTAGAGTTTGGAGACAAGATTATTGTCGTGGCTGGAGAGCCAGTTGGCCAGGCTGGAAATGTAAACTTATTAGAAGTTAGAGAAGTGAAATAATCCACTATTCATCCCCATAAGCTTGGATTTAATCATTATTTTTGCTATACTTACGAAGCATAAAAAAATGCTTCGTTTATGTCTACAAATAAAAAAAATAACCGAGAAGAAACAAAAATTCTCTGGTTTGATGAAATTAGTATCACGGATATACCACTAGTTGGCGGTAAGAATGCTTCACTTGGAGAAATGTATTCCAAACTTAGCCAAAAGGGAATTGATGTTCCAAATGGTTTTGCCATAACTGCCAGTGCCTATTGGCAGTTTTTGAGTACTACTAATTTGAGTAAAAAAATTGCTAAAGAATTAAAAAATTTACAGGTAAGCAATGTACGAGAGTTGGCTAAAGCCGGTAAAAGAGTACGGGAAATGATCTTAAAAACTAAATTTCCTGCTAGTTTAGAAAAAGAAATTAGTTTAGCTTATAAAAAACTTTTTAAAGAAAATAAGGCCGGGAATATTTCTGTAGCTGTACGTTCTTCTGCCACAGCCGAAGATTTGCCCGATGCTTCCTTTGCTGGCCAGCAGGAGACATATTTGAATGTAGTCGGAGAAAAAGATTTGTTACTGGCTGTAAAAAAGTGCATCTCTTCTTTGTTTACTAACCGCGCCATCTCTTATCGTGAGGCTCATGGTTTTGACCATATGAATGTGGCTTTGTCTGTGACTGTGCAGCAAATGGTGCGTTCGGATTTGGGTTCGTCTGGCGTGATGTTTACCTTAGACACAGAATCAGGTTTCAAAGGCGTAGTTTTAATTAATGCTAGCTATGGCTTGGGCGAATATGTGGTTAAAGGCAGGGTTACCCCTGATCAATTCTATATTTTCAAAGAAGGCATTAAACAAGGTAAAAAGAGCATTATTAGCAAGATTTTAGGTTCCAAAGAGGTTAAATTGGTCTATGGCACCAGCAAAGGCACTAAACAAATGACGGTTAGACAAAGTGAGAGAGACAAATTTTCCCTAACTGATGCCGATGTCTTACAACTGTCCAAATGGGGCATGCTGATAGAAGAATATTACCAAAAATCTCAAGACATTGAATGGGCCAAAGACGGCCAGACTGGCAAGCTCTACATCGTTCAAGCTCGTCCGGAAACAGTGAAGACGCGTTCCAACCATTCGGTGATTGAAAATTATCGTTTGAAAAAGAAAAGCAAAGTTTTAGTTGCCGGCATTGCCATTGGCCAAAAGATTGGCGCTGGCAAAGTACGAGTGATTGAAAAGCCCAAGGACATGAAGCTGTTTAAAAAAGGTGAAATTTTAGTAACCCGCATTACAGATCCGGACTGGGAGCCAATTATGCGCATTGCTTCGGCCATTGTCACTGAACAGGGCGGCAAAACTTCCCATGCGGCCATTGTTTCCCGTGAATTGGGTGTGCCCTGCTTAGTTGGTGCTTCTCAGGCTCGTAAATTGTTGAGAACTGGTCAACCAGTTACAGTTTCTTGCGCTGATGGTGATGAAGGCCATGTCTATAAAGATATTCTGCCTTTTGAAGTCAAGAAAACGGAATTAAAAAATATTCCCCAAACCAAGACTAAGATTATGATGAATGTGGGCGATCCGGATAATGCTTTTGCTCTGTCCTTCTTACCTAATGATGGCGTTGGTTTAGCTCGTGAAGAGTTTATTTTCTCCAACTTTATCCGTATTCATCCTCTGGCTTTGATTAATTACCAGAAACTTAAAGACAAGCGGGCGAAAAAGCAGATTGCTGAGATTACGCGGGGCTATACTAAAAAAGCAGATTATTGTGTGGACAAATTAGCAGAAGGCATGGCAAGAATTGCGGCTGCTTTTTATCCTCATGATGTGATTGTGCGTTTGTCGGATTTTAAAACCAATGAATATGCCACTTTGATTGGCGGCAAGGAATTTGAACCTAAGGAAGAAAATCCTATGCTTGGCTGGCGCGGCGCTTCCCGCTATTATTCCAAAGAATATAAGCAAGGTTTTAAGCTGGAATGCGAAGCCTTTAAAAAAGTCCGCAATGATTGGGGTTTAACCAATGTTGTGGTCATGGTGCCGTTTTGCCGTACACCTCATGAAGGCGAGCAGGTGATAAAAACCATGGAGGAATTTGGCCTAAAGCGTGGTGAAAATGGTTTGCAGATTTATGTCATGTGCGAGATTCCTTCCAATGTTATTTTAGCTGAAGATTTTGCTAAAATATTTGATGGTTTTTCTATAGGTTCCAATGATCTTACGCAATTGACTTTGGGCGTGGATCGCGATTCCTCTTTGGTTTCCCATATTTATGATGAGAATAACAAGGCAGTTATGGATTTAATCCGTAATGTGATTAAGGTAGCCAAGAAGCATAAGCGGAAGATTGGTATTTGTGGACAGGCGCCAAGTGATTATCCAGAGTTTGCTGAATTTTTAGTAAGGGAGGGGATTGATAGTATTTCACTTAATCCTGATACAGTAGTGTCAACGCGTCAACGCATTGCCTATGTAGAAAAAACTTTAGGCAAGAAAGGCAAGAAAACTAGTGGTAAATATATTGGCTTAGTTTTAGCGGTTGGTGCCATTGCCATTAGCTTAATAGGACTAGGTGCTGGCTGTACAGGCAGGCTATTTAATAAACTTGAAGTTGGGGACAAGATTGCAGATGTCACCCCGGCTCAGATTAGGGAAAAAATTAGTGAGAAAAAAGATGAAGAATTTGCTGCCACCATGCTTACTCTAAAGGAGAATAATTTTGCCAATTTTACTTTGCAATATCCTGTGGGCTATGAAGTGGAGAATTGGAATGGGGGATTGACGATTAGCAATAATGAAGTTAAAAAATATTTTAGTATTTTTAAACAGTTGGTTGGTCATCCAGTAGGTGAAGATAAAAGAGCCAGTCTAGTGGTTGGAGGTTTAACTGCGGAAAAGTTTATTGAAGAATATCAAACTGGAGATGTTTTCACAGTAGTGGAAATAGAGGTTGGTGATGGGATTATAGAAATCAATGGTAATCTTGATGAAGAAATATTTAAAAAGATGCTATCCAGTTTAGAATTTACTGAAGATAATGGTTTGGGTAGATCACCAACACATTGGGATGTGCGTGAAGGCAGAGTCTGTGTGCAGATGATTGCCTATGCTAGACAAAATAAGAACAGTAATTGTCAGATGTTTCCCACGCCTTGTGATGTGCCGGATAACTGGCAAGTATGTGATGAAGATGATGAATAAAATTTAAACAAATTAAAACTCCCGTAATAGGGAGTTTTAATTATGGCGGGGTGTCGTTAACCTTATCCGAACTAAATTATAATTATCCACAGATTTTATTGACACTATGTATAATACGTAGTATAGTAAGAATGTAATACTTTCTTACTTATTAAAATTAAACTTATGAATACAATCGTAAAATCAACTACAAAAGGTCAAATTACTATTCCAGCAAAATGGAGGAATCGTTTTAATACGGATCATTTTTTAGTAAATATTAAAGATACACATTTAGAAATAAAACCTATAAATTTAGATAATATTGATGAAA
>CAZRZS010000015.1:0-14180 GCA_964604685.1 uncultured Gammaproteobacteria bacterium | reverse complement strand
GCCCCTAAACAGCGGTTTTTTTATTCTAGTTCCAAAGTCACTTGTTGTGGTCCACTTCGTTCTTTATCATCTTTAAAAACTTTTACCACACCAAATTCGCCATCATAACCAGGTTGAATACAGACATCGCCAGTACGCACTTTATTGACTGCTGTAGCAATTTGTCCTGAACTAGCTGCCTGAATTTCTTCTAACGAAGAATTTAATAAAATATAAAATTCAGAACCAACTTTTTTTATCAAATCATCATAAACTGCTTTAACTTTTTTTGTATTCACACCACACTCAAAAATACTCGCCAAAATTTCTGGCAAAGGCACTAAACTTTTGTACGGTACTTTATTTTTCTTTCCGAATTCCAAGGCTTCTTTTTCATTCCTTTCAGATAACTCCACAACTCTATTACTAACCCCAATTACTAATGGCTTTTTACATTTAGGACAAATACTTTTCAATTTCTCAGTTTCCTCAGGGGTGCAGACAAACTTGCAATCACGATGGCCATCATAATGATACTTGCCTTCTTCTGGATAAAATTCAATAGTATACAAAAACTTACCCTTATCACCTTCTTGAATAATTCTCATTATCTCACCATAGGTCATTTTACTCTCATCCTCAAACTGCATAACATTAGCTTCCCGACCCAATTTAGCACAGCTATGTGCATCTGAATTTGAAACTAAAGTAATCTTATCTAATTTTGACCAGCGCCAATTCATAAGCGGATCACTGGACAAGCCGGTCTCAATCGCTCTAATATATGATGTCAATTCATCAAAAGCTTCTTCTAATGAGTCATAACCGCCCTTGGAACCAAAAATACCAAACCAAGGCGTCCAAGCATGAGCTGGAATCATTACCATACGTTCATCAGTTTCTAACATTAATTCTAAAATCTCTTTAGAGGTAATGCCTAAAATTGGCCGGCCATCAGAACCTAAATTAAAACCCACTGAATCTAACTTTTTATTAAATTTTTCTGTAATTTCCAAATTAGGCGAATATATACAGAGATGAATCCTTCGAGTTTTATCTTTATGTTTTTTGATGGATGCCAACTCTGTACCAATGATAAATCTAGTTTTACTAGATCCATCTTTTAGCTTATATAATCCTGATGTGTCCTCAATCAATTCTTCCTGCATACTCTTAAACCAAGCTGGATGGGTAAAATCACCTGTAGCTACTACATCAATACCTCGTATTTCACAGGCTTTAGCAATATTGGCTAATTCTAAATCTTTCGAGCAAGCTCGAGAATATTTAGAATGAATATGAAGATCTAAAATTTTAAAAATCATAATTGTCTTTCTGCTGGCCCTACATATTCAGCTTCGTCCTCGGCCAAACGTCGCAAACCATTTTGGCTAATTAATTCTTCATAAATATGAGCCACTAAACCTGGTACACGGCCGATAATAAAAAAACCTTTAGCCATTTGCCAATCAAAACCCATATCAGAAATAATTGCCCCCATAGCACCATCAACATTCAAGGGTAATTTCTTTGAAGCCAAATTATTTAACTCTTCACTTACCTTTTCTGCTAATTGACAATGCTGACCATAAAAACCTGTCTCTTTAGCCACTTCAAACAAAGCTTCACTACGAGGATCATGATCTAATATTTTATGGCCATAACCGGGAATACGAACTTTTTGTTCTTTTAAATTTTTTACCCAATCAGCCACATTATCTTCACTAACATTTTCTTGAAAAAACTTGGCAGCTCCTTCAATGGCACTACCATGCAGTTTACCCATGGCTAAAATACCAGCTGATAAAGCCGTATGTAGACTATTGCCAGTGGAAGCAACTGTTCGAGCGGTCATAGCTGAAGACACGCCAATACCATGATCTATTGCAGCCGTAAATAGAGCATTCATCATTTTATTTTCCTGCTCATTAGGCAACTCACCTTTAAGCACTAAAAAGATAACTTCAGAAAAGCTCTTTTGCTTGATTAATTCTTTAAGATCATAACCACGAATAATCTCCTTGCCATCTTGAACATGGCTAATTGCGGTTTTCCAATGCATATATTAAAATTAAGAATATGGTTTAATTAATTCTACTAATTGTTCATAATCCTCGGCAATCAAGACTCCTACTTCTTTCAAGGCTTTTTCTTTTTCAACTGCTCCCTTACCACGCTCAACTATAGCCCCTGCATGACCAATATTCATGCCTTCAGGTAAACTCTGGGCAAACTTACCACCAATATATATAGCCAAGGGCTTAGTAAACTCTTTGTTTTTTATCAACTCCACAATTTTAAATTCATAAGAACCGCCATGTTCGCCAAAAATAATCACAGCTTTGGTTTGTTCATCCTTTTGAAATAAACGCAACATATCACTATAGGTGGTGCCCATAAGCAAATCACCACCGACATGTACAGCTGTACTCTGGCCTAAACCCGCCTTGCGCACCTGCCAAGAAACTTCATTGGTCATACCACCAGAACGGGAAATTATACCAATACTACCAGGTCTAAAAATTTCCTCAGCTAAATCTAAAGGACCACCAACTACACCTACCCGACCAACCCCTGGACTGATATATCCCAAAGAACTCGGACCAATAATCTGAATATTTTTTTCTTTGGCTTTAGCTAAACAATAGGCAGTATCTTTTATCGGCACTCTTTCGGTCATCACATTTATCACTGGAATCTCATTTTCTATGGCCTCTAAAATTGCTCCTTTAGCCGCAAATGGTGGAACATAGATGGCTGTAGTATTAATTTCAAAAAAATTTTCTTTAGCCTCTCTCACTGTATCAAAAATTGGTTTACCTTCCACTGCTTGGCCACCTTTTTTTGGTGTCACACCAGCTAAAACTTCTGTACCATATTCCAACATGGCCCGGGCTGCCTTTTGGCCTTCTTTACCAGTCATGCCTTGGATAAGGACTTTGGTATTTTTTGTTATTAGAATTGACATATTATTTAATCATTTGAGCTAAGAACTCTGCCGTTTCACTCATACTTGTTTCTTTCCCAAAATATTTCATCTTTAAATTATTTTGTTTCGCACATTCTTCCATTATTTCCTTACCTTCTACTTCATTAGGTCCGGCCCGACGTACAACAATTGGATAATTAGGCTTGATTTCATTTAAGGCATCAACAATGCCAGCAAAAGTGGCGGCAATATCTGTAAAATTAGCTACCCCGCCAACAATCCAGAGGCCCTTTAAACCAGGCTTGGATAAAACTATTTTGGTTAATTGATAAACTTTTTCTCGTGGAGGATTACCAGAATACTCAGTATAATTAGCTGGCTTAAGTCCAGCTTGAATTAAAGCATCCATATTGGCGATACTAGCTCCGCCGCCGGAAAAAAGTACTGCGATATCTCCTTCCATTTCAATATATTTGCCAGCTGTGCCCTGATAATATTTTTCACCAACATCAATCTTTTTTACAGCAATTTCCCGATCAGTAGCCAGACGTCCCATCATCGTACGAGCTTCAAAATTCCATTCTTCATGACGAAAACCAGCATCTTCATCAATAGCCACTTTGGCATCAATAGCCAACCATTCATCACTAATAGTCTTAACCAAAGGATTTATCTCCACTAAACGAACATCTTCATTTAAAAAACACTGCCATAATTCTTGGGCATAAGGAATATTCAACTTAATCTTTTCTTGTCTAATATCTAATAAATATTTTTGAATTTTTTCTCCAGAAACATCCTCTATATCCATACCCCCAGCTGAACTATATATTAAAACAGGTTGTTTAGCGTTTGTATCATAAGTGATAGATAAATAATGTTCTTCAGCAATATTTATTTTTTCAGTAAGTAAAACCGCAGCCACATATTGCTTACGAATTTGTCTATTAAATAATTCATCAATGGCTCTAACAACTTCTTCCCGAGATGAACAAAATTGAATACCTTGATTTTTACCACGTTTACCAGACAACACCTGGGCTTTTACTACGACTTCACCAACTCCTAAATCTTCATAGGCCTGCCTAATCTCATCACCACGGCGTATAACAACACCTTTAGGCACTTTCATGCCATATTTGGTAAATAATTGTCGACCTTCAAATTCGTAGAGATTCATATTATTAAAAATCCATTCTAAATTCTTTGCCATAATCTCTAAAGCCCAGTCTTTCATACCAAGCATGCACTTGAGGACGAGAATAACGACTAGTGCCAATTAGTTTATAACAATCAAGTTTCTTGGCCGTTGCTATAACTGTTGTTAATAATTGATTGCCCACACCTTGACCACGATATTTTTCTTCAACAAAGACATCCTCAAGCAAACCATAGTGGCCTTCACCCAAATCATTATATATTAAATATAAATAAGCCCGACCAGCTATTTTATTTCCATCTTGAACTTCAAATTTGATGGCCTTGGCTCTTAAGTCTGTTTGTTTAATTTCCATATTAAATTTTTAATTGAAACAAAATTTTACCCAATTTTTCTGGGGCTAAACCACCACCCTCTTTTTCATAATCTACCTTAATTACATTATACTCTGCCAAATTCTCATCATCACAAGGCACATGTGCCCACTTACGCTGTTCATAATATCTCTTTTCCTCAGTATTTAGCTCATGGGCATTATATACCACCAAATCAATTTTGCGGGGTAGATGTTTTTCTAAAGTACTAATAAACTCGCTTAATTTTTCCGGTCCAGTTTCACCCTCTATTTCCCGCGCATTGCCAGAAATATATATAATTTTAGCCAATGACTTGCTAATTGCCTCTTTTACACCAACAGGTAAAAGAGTGGCCACCAGGCTCGAATAAAAACTACCCGGACCAATGATTAAATAATCCGCCTCGATAATAGCTTTTTGAGCTTCTGGATAAATCTGTCCGGCCGGCTCCAACCAAGCTTTTTGAATTTTAAGATTCTTACCATAATGCGGCCGATCAATTTCATGTTCACCCTCTATTATATCCCCATTACTTAACTCTACTACTAAATCAGTCTGCTCTAAAGTCACAGGATAAACTTGGCCACAGGCTTCCAAAGCTTGTTCTAGGGCCTTAATAGCTAACATATAGTCACCGCTATATTTTTCTGCTAAAACTAAAAATAGATTGCCCAAATTATGATCAGCTAATTTGCCAGCCACGGTGAATCTATTTTTATGAAATATCTTTTTTAAGGTTTGATAATCATAGGGCGACATGGCTAAAATTGCCCGCATAATATCACCTGCTGGCAAAGTAATAAATTCTTTACGCAAACGCCCGGAAGAACCTCCTGAGTCACTCATGGAAACTACAGCATTAATTTCAAACAAATCTAAATATTCCTTAAAAGCACAGATGGATAGGGCACTACCATTACCCCCGCCAATAACGACAATTTTTTTCTTCATATTTATATATTCAAAAACTTAAGTATTTTTTCATCTTCCAAACTATTTACTATCAAATCCGCCTTTGACAAATCATCAAACAATTGGAATCTTGAATCTTTGAAGCCAATACATTTCATGCCAGCACTATTGGCCGCTGCTACCCCATTTTCCGCATCTTCCACCACCACGCAATCTACTGGGTCAATACCCAGCAGTTTGGCGGTATATAAATAAATTTCTGGATTTGGTTTGCCTCTATAACTAACATGGTCAGAAGAAACCACCGCTTCAAAATACTTATGCCAGCCAAAACGATCCAACACTGTTTCTATCATCCACATTTTGGCAGCCGAACATAAGGCAATTCTAAGGCCATTTCCTTTTATTTTTTCTAACAAATTTTCAATACCCACCATCGGCTTAGCTTCAATCTCATAAACCTTTTTTATATAATTCATTTTCGATTGCCAAATCTCTTCTAAACTTTCTTTTATCTTATATTTTTTCTTCAACCAACTGGCTACTTCTTCTTGACTCCGTCCATTGACAAAAACCTGATACTCAGCATCCGGGACTAAACCAAACTGTTGCAAAAAAGATTTATCAAATTTAAGCCAAGGCTCAAAATCATCTACCAGCACTCCATCCATATCAAAAATTATGGCTTTAAAACCACTCATATTATTCTACAGTTACGGATTTAGCTAAATTACGCGGTCGATCAACGTCTTTATCTAATAAGACAGCCATATGATAAGCAAAAAGTTGCAAAGGGATAGTGTTTATTAATGGTTCTAATAATTCCATAGTATCTGGTACATAAATAATATCATCAGTCAAATCTCTAGCCTTGTCATCACCTTCTGTAGCAATTAGAATAATTGGCGATTTTCTAGCCTTAACCTCTTCAATATTACTCCACATTTTTTCATAAAGCTGATTTTTTGTCATAATAGCAAACACAGGAAAATCTGGAGACAAAAGAGCATTAACTCCATGTTTCATCTCCCCTGCTGGGTAGGCTTCGCTGTGAATATAGGAAATTTCTTTCAATTTGTGCGAGCCTTCTAAAGCCACTGGAAAGTTTACCCCCCTACCCAAATACAAAAAATCCGTATAAGTTTTATATTTTTCTGTTAACTTCTTTATCTCCTTATTCTGCTGCAAAATTTTATTCATCTTTATCACCATCTCTTGAAAAGCTCCTAAAATGCGCCGACCTGTAGACAAACTCAAACGTCGTGTACGGCCAAATTGCAGAGCATACAAAAGCATAATCGCCACCATATTGGTATAAGCTTTAGTGGAAGCCACAGCTAACTCTGGACCAGCATGGATATAGGTACCGCCATCCGTTTCTCGGGCAATAGTGGAACCCACTACATTTACAATACCACGTACAAAAGCGCCTTTTCTTTTAGCTTCCCTGACAGCTGCCAATGTATCAGCCGTTTCACCTGACTGCGAAATAGCAAAGACTAAAGTTTTATCATTAATAATTGGATCACGATAACGAAACTCTGAAGCCACATCAACTTCTGTAGGAATACCAGCCAGACGCTCAAAAGCATACTTGCCCACCATGGCAGCATAAGAGGCCGTACCACAAGCAATTAAGATAATACGCTCTACTGACTGCATTTGTTCTTCAGTCATATTTAAACCGCCCAAATGAGCTGTGCCCTCTTCCATATTATAACGGCCACGAACAGCATCTTTAAAAACCGTGGGTTGGTCAAAAATTTCTTTCAACATAAAATGTGCATAACCATTCAATTGCGCTTTATTCTCATCCCATTCAACTTTTTCCACATGCTTTTCAATTTCTTCATCTTTTAAATTATAGGTTTGTACACCGGACAAAGTTAATTCTGCTACTTCACCATCGTTTAAAAAGACAACATTTTTCGTGTAGGGCAACATTGGGGTGGCATCAGAGGCAATAAAATATTCATCCTCGCCCATGCCAATCACTAATGGCGACCCTAGCCTAGCAGCCACTAAAATATTAGGATGATCACTATGCATTACGGCCAAACCATAAGTGCCACGCACATGGGCCAAAGCCGTCTCGACTGCCTTGCGTAAATCACCCGCATAATGTTCTTCTACTAAATGAACCAAAATTTCCGAATCAGTTTGTGTCTTAAACTCATGTTTACCTTCTAATTTACTTCTTAACTCACGAAAATTCTCAATAATACCATTATGTACTAAAACCAAATTACCACTACAATCCAAATGAGGATGAGCATTTTCTTCACTAACCCCGCCATGAGTAGCCCAACGGGTATGGGCTATACCAACTGTCCCATCAAAAACTTCCATTTTCACTTTTTCAACCAAATTCTCAATCTTCCCTACCGCCCGACTGCGCTTAATTTTTTTATCACTATTTAAAATAGCTACCCCGGCACTATCATAACCACGATATTCCAAACGGTGTAATCCATTTATTAGTACGGACAAAGCATCACGCTTGCCTAAATAACCGACGATTCCACACATATTATAAATTTATATTTAAAATTATAAATTACTCCAAAGTTGTTCAAAAATATTTTTTTGTATTTCATAAACACCCTGATTCTCAATCACTACCCCCATTGGTTCTGTTTTAGCATCTAAAGAAATATAGGCTGTCTTGCCGGGATAAATAATTATATAAGTTGGAGTTTTATTCTCTTTCTTCAACCACTTACGCTCATCTAGACCGCGCAATTCACCGCCTTCGCCAATAGCAATAACTTTGACTTTTATGCCTTTGGCAATACGCACATCAGAAAAAGTTTGAAAACTCTTATACAAATACTCACGTACACCCTCAGCAGAATAAATATAATATAATTTGTCAACACTATCTTCACAGCTCTGTAAAACATCTTCTAAAATTTTATTAAGTTCATCTTTATGATAATAACGTGCCACTGGTCTGTTATCACCTTTATCATGCAAAGCTTTTAGTTCAGGAATAATCTTATCCAGTTCACTCTCTACTGTTTGTAAGTCTTTTTCTTGTTTGTGTACTAAATCTCGTAGTTTTTCTGGATTTTCAGCCACAAAATACTGTTTAGTAGCTTCCTTATAAAAACTAATTACTCCTCTATCTTGTAGTTCTTTGAGGATATCATAGACTGTACCCCGATTCAAATCTACAATTTGAGCTAATTTACGCACTGAACTAGGACCTAAACTTAATAGAGCCAAATATACTTTGGCCATTTTGTCAGAAAAATTTAGTTTCTTAAGTAGTTCTAATTGCATATTTTAGCTAAAATAAGTATAATATATGGTAACATATTGTCAATTTTTTATCAACAGTTTTTGTGGATAACTCAAAATTTCCCTTATTTTGGTTCTCGACAAATTAAATTTTGTATGTTAAAATATGCTTAAATTAACCTATTTCTTTAATTCTATGCCTAAAATTCTTGTTTTTACTGGTGGTGGGCTAGCCCCTGCCCTTAATCCTACTATCTATGGGGTAGTTAAATCTGCCCATAATAAAGGCTGGCAAGTCCTAGGTGGACTCTATGGCTGGGCTTCCCTACTACCTAATGACCACCAAGTCTCATTAGATGATGTTGATATAGAACCTCTAAAACAACGCGGAGGTACTATTTTACGTTCTTCTCGTACAAATCCTTTTAATCTTGAAGATGGTGTGTCTATAGTTAAAGAAAAAATCAAAAAATTAAATCTTGATGGTATAATCGCGATTGGTGGTGATGATACTTTGGGAGCTGCCAAAAAATTAGCTGAAGCAGGTTTACCCATTGTTGGTATTCCCAAAACAGTTGATAATGATCTGTCTGGAACATATTTTACGCCTGGTTTTCCTTCAGCTGCCCATTATTTAGCTGATTTTTGTCGACAAATAAAAGAAGATGCTGCTTATGCCCTGTCGCGCATTTTTGTCATTGAATCTCCTGGCATGCATGCAGGTTGGTTAGCTTGTTCAGCTATTTATGGACAGGCTGATGTTATTCTCCCACCGGAATGGGAAATAAGTGTAGATAAAACTTTAGAGCTAATTAGTGAATGTTATGAAAAAAATGGTAATTACGCTCTAGTCGTAGTTGGACAAGAAGTTAAATTTGATAAAGCAATTGAAGTTGGACAAGACAAACAGGTTGGTGAACAATTTGGTCACCAGCGCCAGGAATATATTGCCATGGGTTTACGAAAGTATATAAAAGAAAAACTGAATATTGACACTAAAGCCCTTTATCCTGGCAATTATATGGAATCAGATGATCCTACTGATCTGGATAGAAATATGGCCATTGCTCTCGGGGAAAAAGCTGTTGAACTTTTAAAACAAAAACAATATGGACAAATGGCCTGTATTATTAGAAAAAATGAAAATATTTCTGATTTAGATATTGACAATATCAGCTTGCAAGAAGTCGTGGGATATAAAAAATATAAAACCTTGCCAGAAAAATATTTTAATAAAGAAAAACTCTTGCCAACCCAACAATTTCTAGATTATATGGAACCAATTCTTGGTAAATGGCAAGAAAAAGATGATGACTATACAAAATTAATTCAACAATTAAAAAACAAATAAATTTACTTCCTAAATAATGAACTAAATAATGAAGCCGAGGTCCCCCAGTCCTCGGCTTCTTCGTTCGATCTTGTCCGCCCTTGAGGGCGGTTTTTGACACTTTTACCTCCTGTTGTAGATACAAATAACGGTTACCGAAACCTATCGGGTAGATACTAAATCGGTTACCATGGTGATCAAAAACACTGTGGGATACCGGAATTAGTAAGGTGATTTGGGTAACCTTTTATTTGTATCTACTGCGGTCAAATATACTTCTACATAAGTTGTGGATAAGTAAATACCTGCTTTACTTTAAATAAAAATTAGACTAAAATACGCCTATAAACCTTAATAAAACCTATGCTCAAAACCGCCATTAAAGCCGCGCTGTCTGCCGGCAAAGTTTTAAATAAACATTTCGGCCATTTAGAGTCATTTCAATCAAAAAACAAAAATAGAACCGACTTTGTCACCAAAGCTGACAAGGAAGCGGAAGAAAAAATTAAAAAGATTATTCTCGGCAAATTTCCAGAGCATAGTTTTTGGGGCGAAGAAAGCGGTCGGAAAAATGCCGCTAAAAAATATCTTTGGGTGGTGGATCCGCTGGACGGCACTAGCAATTTTGTTTTCAATATTCCCCTGTTCTCTGTCTCCATCGCCCTTTTGCGCGACAACAAGCCGATTCTGGGAGTAGTATATATACCCAAAACCAAAGAATTGTTTTACGCGCAAAAAAATAAAGGAGCGTTTTGTAATAACAAAAAAATCCATGTTTCACGCACTGACGCGTTGAAAAACTCTGTTTGCTCTATTGGTTATTGGTCTAAAAACAGGCAGTATCTAAAAAACGGGCTGAAAAACTTTTCCGCTTTCGCCCGCCGAGTAAAAAAGATGCGCTATCTAAGCTCCACGGTTTTTGAAATCTGCCATGTGGCCAAAGGCGATCTTGATTTCTGCGCCATGGAAACAACATTTTTGGATATTGCCGCCGTTAAGTTGATTTTGGAAGAAGCGGGCGGAAAAATGATAAATCGCTACAACAAAAAGAATGCGCCGGAATTAAATAAAGACATTTTCAGCATTATCGCTTGCAACAAAAAACTTCTTGGTGAAATTATAAAAATTAAATAATGTGATATGGAAGACCCGGCCTGATGAGCCGGGTTTTTCCTCCTTGATTTTTGCGCTGAACCGCGCAAGAAAGAACTATAGAAGGGAGGCGATGAGCCGCAGGCCCTCGCCCAAGAGCGGAATTGCGTAGTTGGTGCGACCGCGGGCCTCCAGAAACCGCAGGTCGCCGAGAAGCATGACCGCGACCTGCAGAGTAACCTGCCTCTGCCAGTCGGGGTCCTGGAATTGCTCCCCCATACTTTTCGCAAACACCCAGGCCGCGTCCACGAGACTGGTCACCACCTCTGACTGGTTCAAGTCATAGGTGATGTGAATCTCGTGATCGACTGTAAATTGCGGGTGCTTCTTCATGAAGGTGGTATTTGACAACCACCAACCGATAAAGTGCGAGGTAATAACCCGCCAGTCATGCTTCCCCACCCACTCAAAATCAACCATCCACCAGCCGCGGTAGGAGTTGATGATGATGTTGTCCATGTTGGGGTCCCCATGGCACAAGACGCTCACCTTGGAGCTCCGGTACAAGGGTGTCATCTGCTGCAACAACTCCCCGAAAGTCGTTGGCAACTCTACCCCGTTCACGTGCACTCTGAAGCCGAGCGCATCGGACAGAGTCACGCCGTCCAGAACTCGACGTTTTACTGTCTCAATCACTCTTTCGGCCCTATCGCCGGGCTCGCGCGCCAAGACCTGTTCTCCTCCGCTTGGGAATGGTTCCGCGGTTTTGGTCCAGACCTCGCCGAACCTCTGGAGAATCTTGTGATAGACCTCCAGCAAGTAGGGCAGGTCATAGGTGGAGCTAACCACACACTTGTTAAATGTGAGGCCGTCCACCGCAGACATGAGCATCACCTTGTCTCCGGAAATAATGATTTCCGGCAAATGATGCTCACCGAAGAACGGCGAGATGATTTGCCTGTTCCTTACCTGAACCGGAATGGGGACGCGGGTGTCCCCATATTTAAGGGCAAACCGCTGGTTGGTCCGGATATCGCGGAGAATCAGCACTCGCGGCCCAGAGGCTCCTGACTCTGCGACCTCTACCACCTCGAAATTGTCCGCGTCATTGTTCACGATGGCTTTGAGATAATCGCGCCACATGATTTCCTCCTTCATTCATTGTTGATGAAAAGAACACCTCATCGCCCGCCCGGGCGACGAAGACAGATGTTCACTGCCTATTTACGCTAACAAAATAACCAAAAACTGTCAAGCTGACAGGTTTTAATAAAAACCATAATTTAAACTTGCCCGGCGCTACCTAAAACCTCTTTATTTTTCCTTGCATACATTGCCTTCAATGCCTCACGAGCTGGACCTAAATACTTACGTGGATCAAATACTTCAGGTTTTTCTGTAAAAATTTTACGTATCATGCCAGTCATCACTAAACGGCCATCTGAATCTATATTTATCTTGCACACAGCTGATTTAGCAGCTTCTCGCAATTGTTCCTCAGGAATACCAATAGCAGCTTCCATTTTCCCGCCATATTTATTCACCATAGCAACATAATCTTGTGGAATAGAAGATGAACCATGCAAAACAATTGGAAAACCTGGAATTTTAACTTCGATTTCTCGTAAAATATCCAGCCGAATCTCTGGTTTTTGTCCAGGTTTAAATTTATAAGCGCCGTGCGAAGTGCCGACAGAAATTGCCAAACTGTCTACACCAGTTTTTTCAACAAAGTCTTCCACTTCTTCTGATTGAGTGTAAATTGATTTAGCTGCCTCCACATCATCTTCAATTCCTGCTAAAACTCCCAACTCACCTTCTACTGTGATATCATGTCCATGAGCATAGTCAACAACTTTTTTAGTTAAAGCAACATTTTCATCATAAACTAGGGCTGAACCATCAATCATAACCGAGGAAAAGCCGGACTCAATCACTGCTACACAAAGTTCATAAGAATCACCATGATCTAGATGCAGAGCAATAGGAATTTCTTTTAAATTTTGCTCCTCAGCCATAACCTTCATCATCTCCACTGCTCCTTTGCCTAAATATTGTAATAAAGTTTGATTAGCATATTCACGAGCACCTTTGGAAATCTGTAAAATAACTGGCGATTGCGTTTCCAGGCAAGCCCCTATAATTGCCTGCAATTGTTCCATATTATTAAAATTATAACCTGGAACAGCATAACTACCAGAAACAGCTTTAGCGTACATTTCCCGTGTATTGACAAATCCCAGTGATTGATAGTTGACCATAAAATTATACTTAATAATTAACAAAAATAAAACAACTCAGAACCAAGACGTATACACTGTCTCCTCACCCGGCGAACCAGCAATCAGATTGTTGTCCGCGTCGTAGCGGAGATGATAAGAATAATATGGATAATTGTCTTCGCTGAAAACCTCGCTGAAATTCAGCCAACGCGAGGGGTCGCTGCCATCGCCGGGTTCGTCAAAACGGCGGAACATGCTTTCTTGAGTGTCTGAATCACCCGCCAACCAACCGCCAGAAGCATCCACTTCATCCATCACCTGGCCCAAATAACTGTAGAGAATGAGTGATTCTCCCTCGTCGCTTAGAACAAAATCAGCAGAATAAATCTGCGACTCGTCATAATCACTCACTGTCTCCTGGCTACCTTTTTCCAACAACAGACAGGACCAGGGATCTAACCATTCAAAGTTCAATCTTATGATGTTCTCTCCCCAAACCAATTTCCAGCCCACCAGCGAGATGAGTTTATCATCATAATTACAAATTTCTAGCCATTCATCTGTGCTGGACGCGGACGTGCCCATCCAAGCAATTTCTGAAATCATCACTCGACCTTCCACTGTGTACTCGTTGGGCTGGATAAGGAAATCCGCGTACTGCCAGGCGCTGGCATTGCCGGATTTGTCAACAGCTTGCAAACGGAAATAGATGGGAAAACCGGCCAAGTGAGTAAGGAAAGTGTAGACCGTGGTGGTGGAGAGAGTGGTGGTGGTAAACCAGGTACATGGTTGCTCTTCCAAATGTTCATAAAGAACGAAAAAATTGTCTTCCTGCAGGAGCGGGTCGGTGTCTGGCAGGATGAGGATGTTGTCTTCCTGGCAATTAGTCGCGGGGATGAAATTCGGGTCGTGCAATGAAAAGATAAACTGCAGATGATATTCTAAATTTTCCTCACTG
>CAZRZS010000014.1:8027-15162 GCA_964604685.1 uncultured Gammaproteobacteria bacterium | reverse complement strand
TCATTCTGAGGCCGAAGGCCGAAGAATCCCTTAACATAGTAAAGAGATAAAACATTGTATAAGGGATTCCTCGCTCTGCTCAGAATGACAGACAATGGAAGGGATTCCTCGCTCCGCTCAGAATGACAGACAATGGAAGGGATTCCTCGCTCCGCTCAGAATGACAGACGTCGGAATGACAGACAATGGTGAACAAATGATGAGTAAAAAACAAAAAACCGACAGCTCTCTCCTTGCTTAGTTTCCCTTTTTGAGAAACAGGGCAGGTCTGGCGGTTTTTTGTTTTTTGGTTTCCTCCCCTTTTAGGGGAGGAAAGGTGGGGTCTTTAGTGAGATTATATTTTTATTTATATACCTTCTCCTTACTTTTTTGTCACCAATTAACATTCACTCACATTCCCTCAAGGGGGGAATACACACCCCACCCGCCTTTAACATAGTGCCCCTCTCCCACCATATTTAATTATACACAATAAAACTTGACATTTTTTTAATTATTGTGTACACTAAAGATACACATTAATATTAATTATAAAAATATATGGTGACTAAATTTATAGGAATTAGAGAATTTCGTCAAAATATAACCAATTTACAAGCCAAGGCCCTAAAAAATAATTGGCGTTTCGTCGTCTTGAATAGAAATCAGCCTGTTTTTAAGGTTGAACCCTTGACTAAAAAAGATGCAATATTAGAAAAAATAGTCATTGACATAGAAGAGGCCAGAGAGGATGTTAGAAAAGGTAGGGTTTATGATGCAGAAGAAGTGAGAAAAGAATTGGGTTTATAAAGTATGAAATATAAATTATTTTATACATCAAAAGCTAAAAAAGATTTATCTAATTTTGATTTAAAAACAGCTGGTAAAATTTTAGATAAAATAGATTTTTATATTAACACAGGCGAACCAATAAAATATTCAAAAAAATTAGTTGGTTTTAAAAATGGAGTTTATAGATTTAAAATTGGTGATTATCGGGCTATTTTTGATATAGATAGTAAAGGAAAAATTACAATTCTTGTAATTTTAAGAATAAAACACAGAAAAGAAGTTTATTTGTAAATATTCAAAAGCTTGAATGAAAACCGCCAGCTCTCTCCTTGCTTAGTTTCCCTTTTTGAGAAACCGGGCAGGTCTGGCGGTTTTTTGTTTTTTTTGCTAAAATATATATAGAAAATATGTTAAATAACATAAAAAACAACTTCAGGTCAGGAGGCCGTGTTTGGTTATTTTTGTTTGTTATTTTTTTGGGCTTAGTTTTGATTTTATTATACCAATATCAATTATGGTTTTTTGTCTGGTTAGTTATTTTAGGAATTATTATTTCTTTGGCTTTTTATCCAGAATGGGGGATATATTTAATGGTCTTAACTGGTTTTTTCCATAGCTGGCAAATAGATTTTTCTCATTATGCTTGGGCTAAAGAATTGCCATATTTGCCAGCTGTTAATGCTCCTATAGTGGATTTTGTGGCCATTTTTACTATTCTAGGCTTTTTGCTCTCAGTCTTGATAGGCACTAGAGAGTATAATTGGAAAGAACTAGGTAATATCTTTCCCGTATTAAAGTGGTATTTGTTGTTTTTAGGCATAGCCCTGCTTTCCGCTTTTTGGGCTTTTGAACATAATCTTGGTTTGAGTATCAAATATTGGCTGCATCCTGAATTATTTGTGATTGTTTTTTTTGTGCTTTTGCCTTTTTTAATTATATTGAATCGCCAGATATTTGAACGGGTTTTGCGTTTAGCTTGGCTGGTAAGTTTATTTAGCGCTCTTTTTGGTTTAAGTTCAGTTTTGTTCGTAAACAGCGGACAATGGTTTCGCCTTATACCCTACAATATATATGGTTTTACGCCTTTTGGCTACAACCAGAATTTATTGGCCGAGGTTTTAGTTGTTTTGTTGCCATTATCTTTTTATTTTTATCAAAAAAGTAAAAAACATTTGTATATATATGCTGGCCTTTTGGTTGCTTTATCCGCTCTCTTAACTTTGTCGCGCGCGGCTTGGCTAGTCATATTTTTACAAGCCATAGTTTTGGGATATTTTTACCGCCAACATATAGTTCAGTTTTTTAGAAATAATCTACAGAGGGTTTTGCCAGTCCTGTTATTATTTTTATTGTTATTTTTTTATTTTTTTAGTTTTTTAATTTTTGCTCCAGTAGTTGATAGTTCAACTTTTGCTCGTTCTGAAACAATTAAGGTAGTCGCTTTTTATATAGCTCATCAGCCTTGGCTAGGCTATGGTCCAGGCATGTTTGTCCCCTTGCTTGGTAATACTGCCTTGTATATTTTGGAGTTTGGCGAGGCCTTAGATGCCCATGGTTTTATTTGGAAGATATTATTGGAGCAGGGGATTTTGGGCTTAGTGGCTTTTATAATTTTCATATTTGTTTTGCTACGCCAACTTTTTTCTGCTGCGAAAAAAGTTTTACCTTTGACTTTGTTATTAATGGTTTTGGGTATTATTTGTTTTGAATTATTCAACACCTCATATTTTAATTCAGTCATGTGGCTGCCCATCGGTTTGGCTTTGGTGGGAATAAAATTTGCCTATGAAGAATAATTTACACATTGTCCAGATTATTCCTACCCTTAATTTTGGCGGGGCAGAACGTTTTGTGGTTGATTTAATTAATAATTGCGATTCTGCTTTTCAATTTTCTCTAATTACTTTTTTTGCTGACCATCCCCTGGCCAAAGAAATTAATCGGCAGATAGCCATCAAGATAGTGACTAAGCGCGGACAAATTTCTTGGCCTTTGTTTTCTGATTTAGAAGCAGAACTTAAAAAACTTCAGCCCGATGTTGTGCACACCCATTTGTTTGGGGCTGATCTCTGGGGTCGGGTGGCGGCCAAGCGTTTGGGTTTGCCCGTAGTTACCACTGAACATAATCTTAATCATGATGAGGGTATTCTAAAACATGTTATAAAGAGATATTTGCGTGGTTACAGTGATGTATATACTGCTCCTTCAAAGGCCGTGGCAGAATATATGAGGCAGGCATACAGGATTAAAAACAACATAGAGGTTATCCAGCATGGGGTGGAGTTAGACAAATTTTTAGGTTTGCCAGATTTAAAAATTTCTTCACCAGTTAAATTTTTTATCTTGGCTCGCCTAAGCAAGCAAAAGGGTCACAGACTGGCTTTGCAAGCTTTGGACAAATTAAAAAACTATGAATGGCAATTGGAGATCATTGGAGAAGGGGAAGAAAAAAATTTTTTACTACATTTAACCAAGAAATTTAGTTTAGAAAATCGGGTGAAGTTTTTACCCTTTACCCATGAAGTTGTTGAGGCCATTGGACGCAACCAAGTATTTATTTTTCCCTCTTTGTGGGAAGGTTTGGGTATAGTTCTAATGGAAGTTATGGCTGGTGGCCGGGCAGTGGTTGCCTCTAGAACCGGTGGCATTCCGGAGATCATAAACCATGGGCAGACTGGTTGGTTAGTGCCGCCCGGGGACAGTGAAGCTTTAGCTAAAGTTTTAGAAAATATTTTGCAAAATCCAGACCAGGCTGAAAAAATAGCTCAGCAGGGGAGAAGTTTTGCCCAAGATAATTTTGCTTTAGCTAAAACAGTTAAAAAATATGAGAAGATTTATCAATCCTTAGTATGAAGATAATGTATCTCATTCCTCGTTTTACCATGGGCGGAGCTGAACGCCTAGTTTTGCAATATGCCAAATTTGCCAAAGAACAGGGGCTTGATGTATTGGTAGCCAGTGTAGTTGGCGGGGGAGAATTAGCCAAAGATTTTACAGCTTTAGGTGTAAAAATATTAGTGAATGAGGATAAATTTTGGTGGAGTAATTATCAAAGACTTAAAGCATGGCTGAAAGAAACTAAGTCGGAGATTATTCATAGCCACGTGTTTAGCGCTGATGTCATGGGTTATTTGTTGCGTAAAAAAGTTATCTGGATTAGTACCCAGCATAATGTCGGTCAAGAACATTCTTGGCTGCGCCGTCTAGTTTTGAAATATATTCTTAAACAGGCAGATAAAGTAATAGCAGTTGGGGAGAGAGTTAAGGATTTTTGTCTTAGAGATCTAGGTTTAGATAGTAATAAAGTAATTTTAATTAGAAATGGAATTGAAATAACTAAATGGCAAAAAGTATCCAGTGAAGATTTATTAACACAGGCTAGTTTGCGTTTAGCTATTATTGGCCGTGTGGAAAAACAAAAAGGCCATGCTGTATTATTCAAAGCTTTGGCCCAACTTAAAAAGATTGATTGGCATTTAAATATTTATGGAGTCGGCAGTTTAGAATCTGATTTAAAAAAATTAGCTCAACAATTAAAAATTACTAAGCAAATTACTTGGCATGGCGTTAAAGCTGATATGTCTGTAGAGTTGGAGAGCATTGATATAGTGGTACAGCCATCTCTATGGGAAGGTTTGAGTTTAGTGGTCATGGAAGCCATGTCTGCCGGCCGATTGGTAATTACTACTCCACCGGGCGGTGAAGAATTATTAGATAAGCAAACAGGTTTGATTGTGCCAGTTGAGGATGAAAAAGCTTTAGCCCAAGCTATAATTTGGGTAAATGAACATCGTGAAGAGGCAAAAATCATGGCTCAAACTGCCCAGACTAAGATTCAGAAATTTTCCTTAAATACACATTGGCAAGAGTTAAATAATCTCTATCATGAAAAAGATTAGTATTTTAATTTATTTTATTTTTGTGTTGTTGCTTTGGCAGCTGCCGGTTTTAGCCGTTTCAGATAATAGTTTTCCCCGCCTGGCTAATTATTACTTGAAATGGGAATTAAATGAAACCGAGGCCAAAGAGTTATCTCGTTGGGATTTATTGATATTAGACATGGAAGTGCAGGTAAAAAGCGCTAATTTACTTAAAAAAATACGTCTTTGGAATCCAAATATCAAAATTTTGGCATATATCACGCCACAAGAAATACGCCAAGACGCTAAAACATCATATAGCAGTTTGCGGCGCAGTTTGGCCAGTGGTATTTCTAAAATCTGGTATTTACAAAATAGTTCAGGGTATAAACTTAACTGGTGGCCGGGCACATATTTACTTAATGTGACTAACAGGGCATCAGTTAGTGGTGGCGAAAGATTTAATGATTATTTAATAAATTTTGTGGTTGATGATATTTTGTCCACAGGTCTTTGGGATGGTGTCTTCTATGATAATGCTTGGGATAATATTACCCATTTCGTAGGCACAGACATTGATTTAGATAATGATGGTGATAGAGATAGTAATGTGGACAGTGAATGGCAGCAGGGTATGAAATATATTTATGAACAGACCCGTGCTCTAGCTGGCAGTAATTATTTAATTTTGGGTAATGGCACCACTCGAGAATATCTAAATCAATTAAATGGCAAGTTATTAGAGAATTTTTCTGCTGGAGCCTGGGCCAATACCATGAACACTTACCAATACAATTTTACTACACAACAGATAGATAAAATTAATATTATCAATGCTAATACGGGCAATAGCGGCCAAGAGGATTATCAGCAAATGCGTTTTGGTCTGGTTAGCGCTTTGCTGGAAGCTGGTTATTATTCTTATGATTATGGCGACCAAAATCATAACCAACTTTGGTGGTATGATGAATATAATATAGATTTGGGTGAAGCTCTGGGTGATTCTCTATCACAAAAAAAATATAGTAAATATCAGGCCGATATTTGGCAGCGTGATTTTAGTAATGGTTTGGTTGTGGTAAATAGCACTGATAATAAACAGACAGTGGCTTTGGGCGGGGAATATGAAAAAATTCACGGTACGCAGGATGTAAAAATTAATGATGGTTCTATTGTCACAGAAACAATTATTGATGGTTATGATGGTCTGATATTACTTAAAACTTTTGATAGTTTGAATGATGTGCTATTCCGCAATGGTGATTTTGTACGTTTTTTTGATCCCAGTGGCGAACGTCTACGCAATGGCTTTTTTATCTTTGAGAACGGTTACCGGGGTGGAGAAAAAATTGCTCATATTGATTTGGACGGCAATGGCAAAAGAGATCTATTAGTTGTTAAAGGCAATAAAATTATGGCTTGGCGCGATGATGGCCAGATTTTTATGAAAAAATATCCATATACTACTAGTTATCAAGGTGAATTGCAGGTGGCTTTAGGCGATCTGAACCGCGATGGTCGTTTGGAAATTTATGTCGCTCCCAGTCCTGGTTATCCCGCCCCCATCAAGATTTATACCCGCCATGGCCGGCAAATGAAACAAGATTGGTATCCGTTTGGTACTGGTTACACAGGAGGTTATTCAATTGCTGTACAAGAGAATAAGACGTCAATTGGCAGAAATTCTTTAGTGGTTGCCAAGGCCAGTCAAGAACCTCTAGTTTCTGTCTTTGATTATAAATACAACCCAGCCTTTAGCTGGTATGCCTTTGATCGCTGGTCAAACATAGGCGTAAATGTGGCAGCTGGGGATCTAGAAGCCGATTTAATAGATGAAATAGTTATTGGTGCAGGTGAAGGCGCCAAACCGCTGATTCGCGTGTTTTCTAACAAAGGTGACCAATTATATGATGAATTTACTGTCCATGCTAGCCTAGCTAATCCTGGTATTGAAGTTTTAACTGCTGATGTTGATTATGACGGCCGTGATGATATTGTTAGCATGAGTCGTGGGTTTTAGGTTTATTATTTTATATTTCCTCCCCCTATGAGGGGGAGGTTAGGAGGGGGTTTATGGCTATATTTAAATCATACACAAATTTAAAACAAAATAAAATTTTTAGAAAAGATTTAAGACAAAATCAAACTAGGCCAGAACAACTATTATGGTTTGGATTGAGAAAAAACAGATTAAATTATAAATTCAGGCGACAACATGGTATTGACAAGTATATAGTAGATTTTTACTGCCATAAATTAAGACTAATCATAGAAATAGACGGGTCTGATCATGATTATCGTTATGATGAAGATATGATTAGACAATCAGATTTAGAAGCACAAGGCTATAAAATATTAAGGTATAGAAATGACCAGGTGGAAAAAAATTTAGAATATATTATTGAAGATATCAAAAATCAATGCGAGAAAAGAAAGTTTGAATTAGAAAATTAACCCCACCCTAACCCTCCCCTCATAGGGGAGGGAATAAGATTGATTAACCC
>CAZRZS010000014.1:0-7927 GCA_964604685.1 uncultured Gammaproteobacteria bacterium | reverse complement strand
CCACCCTAACCCTCCCCTCATAGGGGAGGGAATAAGATTGATTAACCCCACCCTAACCCTCCCCTCATAGGGGAGGGAATAAGATTGATTAACCCCACCCTACCCTCCCCTCATAGGGGAGGGAATAAGATTGATTAACCCCACCCTAACCCTCCCCCTATGAGGGGAGGGAAAATTAAGTCTGATTATTAGAAAAGGGAGGGACTCTGAAATCCCTCGTTCAACGAGGGATTTTTTTAAGCGATTTTTGTAGCTATAATTTTTTCAGTTTTTTTATCTTGATAAATTTCTTCTTTTTTATCTTGATAAATTTCTTCTATTTGGGGCACGATTTTTTCCCAAAGATAAAATTGCTTAATGGTTTGTTTGTTTTGCTGAGCAGCATTCTTTTTTTCCCTGTCTGGCATTTCCAAAAAGTTTAGGATTTTCTTTTCCAGATCTTGCACATCATTTTTTCTGAAGATGAATTTGTTATTGCTAATCAATTCACGATGTTCAGCAATATTGGAAACCAAAGTTGGTCGGCTATAGGCCATGGCTTCAAGCACGGCAATGGACAAGCCTTCGTTAAAAGAAGGATGAATCATGGCCAAAGCGTGGCTGTATAACTGTTTTAGAGTTTCACCGGATTGAAAATCAGTAAAGATAATGTCATTGGTTTGGCCAGCTAATTTATGCAGAGCTTTAATGTAGTTGTTAGTATAGGCAGAACCGCCGACAATGGCTAGTTTCAAATTTTTAATTTGTTCATTGTCAGCAGATTGCTTTTTGATGTTAGTAAAGGCCTGGATTAAAACATGGGCGCCCTTATGAGGAACTAAGCGAGAGATCATAACTAGATATTGGTTTTTATTTAAACCAAATTCTTTAATCTTATTATCGGCTTCAATCTGGCTGGGCAAGTTTACACCATTGGGTATGTAATTAGTTTCTTTTAAATATTTATTCAAACAATATTTTTTCAAGCTTTGAGAAACAGTAATAGTTTGGTGAGGAAAACGGCAAGCGGCCCATTCGCCTAAATGTAAAATAGCTTTGGCGAAGAAATTCCATTTTTGATGATAGCGGTCAATGGAATGAAAAGTGACAATAACCAGAGAGCGATGGGCGAATAGACGTGGCAGCCAAGCTAAGAGAGCCGGGCCAACGCCATGATAATGAATAACATCATATTTATTTTTTATGGCATGGAGAGTGGCTAAAAAAGTGTGGGTGATGGCATCCAAGTGTTTGGTATGAATAGAAGGCAAGTGTTTAATATTTACACCTTTAAATTTAGTATCTTCACTTTGGGTGTACCATTTGCGAGAGTAGACAGTAATTTCATGGCCAAATTCAACTAAGCGTGTAGACAGATCATGTACATGCTTTTCCACACCGCCGTGAATAGCGGGCATACCTTTTTGTCCAATCATGGCAATTTTCATAGGTTTTTGGCTTATTTAAGCCTTGTTTATATGTTTAGAATAATACAGTACTATACCATATATTAAGATATTTGTCAAGATGGGAAAGGGGATACAAAAATACCCTTTTTAAAGGGCTTTTTTTGGCTAATTTTAGTCAAATTATTGTACTTTAGTACCTTTGGCTTGGACAATGGTGTCAGTAGGTAGAGAAATGTCTAAATCAGTACTGGATTTATTAATCCCAACATCTATATATGTATCATGGGCAGAAGCTTGAATATTTTTTAGTAATGCAGGAGAAGTGTTAATTTGATTCGTAGTTGGCGTCAGAGCTATTTCAAAATATATTCCGGCTGTGGCATAAGCTGATAAGGAGTTTAAATTCCAAGATATTTGTCGGTTAGTGGCATTGTATTTAACATCTTGGCCATGGGAAACACTGCTTTTACCTGTCCAAGTCACATAGTTTGGTAAAGTTGCTGTAAAACTTAAATTAGATATCTTGCTGGTAGAATTGGCCAAAGTAATTGTTGCCCAATATTTAGTTTCTTTGCCAACTTGTGGTGGCAATGGCCCGCGGCCAAGCTGGTCGCCTTCGTTAGTGTAATATTTTATTTCAGCTACTAAATCAAGTTGAGTGCCAATTTGTAGGACTGGAGTTTCCGTGGTTTGGGTATATAGGCTATTGGGTATTTCAGCAATTTGAGCTTTAACTTGCGGTGACAAAATTAATTTTAAATCAGTACCGCCCTGAGACCAGTATTTAATAGGAATTTGTAAATTAACAGTTTTAGTTTCAGATGGTTCAATGTCATTTAAATTTGAAACAATTAAATTATTTAAATTAATAATAGCTGTAGGTATAGGCACCTCTAGTTTAGCATTGGTTAATTTTACATTACCACTGTTAGTTATATTAGTAACCAAAGTGGCGGTCTGATTTGGTTTAAGACTGGTTGGATTATTCAGCCAATAGCTGTTTAAATCAACCTGTGGCCGAGCAATGGCAATATTATGTTGGTAAGTGGCTTGAGCAATCTTTTGGCCATTAATTTCTATCTGCGGTGTGATGTTTATAACTATTGGCTCATAATTATTCAAATCTAAAGAAACCATGCCAGTAAGAGTTTTTGTAGTTCCAGGATTTAATTCTAATATATTCCAGCTGTCTTCAGTCGTGATATTGGCTGGCGCAGGCACAGTTATATTATTTAATTTTTGCTGGCCGTTGTTTTTTATGATTACAGTTAGAGGAAAAGTATCTTTGACTAGAGCAATTTGCCGGCTTTGGACAGTGGTCTCTATAATAGAACCACGTAGGATTTTAATAATGGAGCTAGTCTTTTGTTCAGAGCGCTGGCGGGTTTCTTGGCGGTAAGATAAAGTCGCCATTACTTTTTCTTCCACATCTGGCGTGGTAAACAGCCAGCCAGCAATTTGTACACTAGCCGTATGCATGGGTTCTAGGTCTTCTAAAAGAAATTCATTGTCTGCATATTTGTCTAAAGGCTTTGCGTCATCTAGGATAAAACCAGGCGGTAGATCTAGTTTTAAGATAGGTTCTACTAATTTAACATTGCTTTCATTTTTATAATTAATTTGATATTCAACATAGTCCCCGCTGATGATTCTAGTTTGTGAAGTTTTGATATTTAAATAGACCAAATCAGTTACCGTGGGATTATATGTAAACCAGAAGATAGTGGCGCTGATTAAAATAATAATTGTGAGTAAGAGGATGATGTCAAATAAGAATAATTTACGAGCATGAGTAAAGTTTAAATGATATTTTTTTTTGTAATGCATTTCTGCCAAGTGAATGGGGGAGGTGAGTAAAGCAAAAAACCACAGGTGGGGTTTGTGGAATAGGTGGTGCTTAGTCAGGTGTTCCTCAACAAATTTCATATGTTTGTATTATACCGTTTTTTTAACTAAAAAACCACTGTTAGGCAGTGGTTCAAGCTTATTTTTTAAGACTTTTTTCACTAGGTGAGTAAAGCGTATTGCTTATTTTCCACTTATCCACATACTGGTCAATACCGTATTTTTCTGATTTTTTTTTGACTGTAGTCTTATTTTGGGACCATTTAACTAAGCTTTCAAAATTGATCTTGTATCGTCCAGCTACGACTACATAGGTAATTTCGCCATCTTTAACAGCTCTACGGATAGTTTGGGAGTTTACTCCAAATAGGCGGGCTGCTTCTGAGACAGAAACCCGGACAATTTCTCTAGATTGGTCAACATTTTGTGGTTTATTGGCCATATTTGTATAAATTAGTCTATACAAATTGTAGCATATGGATAAAATAGTGTCAAGATTTAATTGTTAGTAAGTTTTTAGTTTAAAAATAGCTATTTGTATACAATAATCTACACAAATATACTTAGCTAAATTAAGCTAAAAATATGATATATATTATATAATGTATAGAGTAGTCTATACATTTAGTTAGCAAGTTATAACTTGCTAACTTGCAGACTTGAGTACTTACACACTTAAATACTTGCGCACTTGCTAACTTATACACAATAGCTTGCTTTTTTCCTTATTTTTGTTATAATTTTTGCTACGAATGCGAAGTAGTATTTATGTAGAATTTATATAGAGAGTGTATGGTGTAACACTTTTTTAGTTTCCACGTCTTCTAATATGCAACGTAAAGTAGAAGAAAAAATACTGGTATATAAGATAATGACCAAACAAGACCCAGAAGCTTTTGGTAAACTTTATGATTTGTATGTGGAAAAGATATATCGCTTCGTATATTTTAAAATTTCTAGCAAAGAAGAAGCAGAAGATATAACCAGCAACGTATTTTTAAAAGTTTGGAGTTATTTAATTGAATATAAAGAAAAAGAAATTGAAAGTTTTAGTGGCTTAGTTTATCGAGTAGCTCGCAATGCCATAATAGATTTTTATCGTGAACGAGCTCGACGTCAAGAATGCGCTTTGGAAAATACTTTAAATTTACCAGTTGAAGAAAAGGGTTATAGAGGAGCTGAAATTGATCAGGAAGTTGAACAGTTGATGCAGATAATAAAAAAACTTAAACAAGAATATCAAGAAGTTTTGCTACTCAAATATGTTGATGAATTGACAACTAGTGAAATTGCCAACATCTTGGGTAAATCAAAAACTAGCGTGCGTGTAACTCTGCACCGCGCCATGAAGAAATTACAAGAACTTTCCACTCAATATGAGTAAAGATATCGTCTCACAATTAAAGAAAATGAAAACATATAATGGTCGGATTAATCCCGACCATAGTTGGGTTGCGTCCAATCGTGAGACCATGATGACACAAATTTCTAATACTGTGCCAGAAATTCGGGCGACTTTTAATTTTGACATGCTTTGGCAAGGCATGAGTATTTTTGTTCCGACTAAATTTGTTTATGATGTGGTTCGGCCTTTGCTTGTCTTCCTCGTTGTCGGGGCAGTGGCAACCAGTGGTTGGATAGTCAGTGTAAGTGCAACTGAAGATTGCTTGCCTGGTGATATGTGCTATGGTGTAAAAATGGCTGTAGAAAAAACTCAAGAAATTGTTTTGTCAGTCACTGGTTCAGATGAAGAGGAAACTCAATTACATTTGGAATTTGCTTCCCGCCGGGCTACAGAAGTTAAGAAAGTTGTGGAGAAAAAAGATGACACCAAAGCCCCACAGAAAGCCCAAGTAGCCATGGACAAGTTAGAAAAGTCATTACAATCAGCCAATGTCAGTGTTAAAAAAGTTGGTGAAAATACTCCTGAAAAAATAGTTGAGATGAATAAAGAAGTAAAAATTAAGACAGATGAGATTAAGCAATCTTTACAAGAAGCAGAGGAAAATAGTGCCGGGGTAGATGTTAGTGAAGCTAAGAAATTAGCCCAAAATACCAGTCTATTAGCTGTGGAAGTAGTTCTGCAAGGCAAAGAAGATGGTAAAGTAGTAGTTTCTGATGAAGAAGTTAAAAATTTAATAAATGAACGTTTTGCTTCTTCACATACTTGGGTGGTTTCTTTACAAGAAAAAATCGAAGAACTTGCCAATGAGGTGGTGGTAAGAGGTTTGTCTACAACCTCAATGGCGATTGATGCTTCGTTGTGGTCTAAGCTGGGGAGGGGAGAAACAGCAGAAATTCAATCCGAGACAACTTCCACTGATTCTATTGATACAACCATGGTTAACACGACTATTAATGAAATTGTGGTTAGCTTGGAGCAAATAATTAAAGAAAAAACTCCCGGTTTGGAAGAGGAATTGACGAGCATAGCAAATTTGTTAGAGGAAAATAAATATTTTGAAGTTATAAATAAAATTAGAGCCATAGAGCAAAAGATAGAAGATTTAGATGACTTGAGGCGGGGAGTAAAGCAAGCGGTAAGCCCATTTAAAGAAGAATTGTCTGCTAAAGAAGAAAAACTTGAATTGCCAAATAATGAGGGAGTGAGCACCACTTCAGAACAGACAGCGATCAATACTCCGGAAGCTGATATTACAACCACGACCATAAGTACGAGTACAACCAGTAGTTTTACGACGACTGGCACAGAACCGGTGAGCACGACAACAACAACTGTGAGTAGTACGGTTGAGAATGGAGGAGTTGAAATAAAAGAAGAATAAGTTTTGAAAGTTCCTCCCTCTACGAGGGGGAGGTCAGGAGGGGGTTTGGTGTTGAATAACCCCACCCCTGCCTTGCCGGCAGGCAGGCTACCCTCCCCTCATAGGGGAGGGAAATAAGATAAAATTCGTTCTTTATATTATTAATTTGCCTAACATACTGTATGGCTAGGATAGTTTATTTCCTCCCCTCATAGGAGAGGGGAATAGATTGTCTAATGCCATACAGTATCCCCCGACGTTACGTCGGGGGAAAGGGCAAGTCGGGTAATAGACTTGTTATTTTTGTAACATTTCTAAAATCTGACTACAAACATTTAGCCAAAAGGTCGGGGTCAAGAGACCGCTAAATGTTAATTAGATATACTGCTTATTTTGTTGATTCCGATTTTACATCGGGACGCTGCAGAATAAGCAAGGATTAATTAATTATGACAGACGTAATAAAAGTCGGGAAAAAGTTGTTTACCGTCTCTGTCGTTGTCATGACAATCATGTGGAGCATGGGCGTAGCCGCCTTAATGCCTGCAGTTGTCTTGGCTGTAGATGTAGATTGTCCAGAGTTAGAAGCTGGTGACCTATGGAAGGTTGCTGATGTTTCTGCTGTGTATATCTTGACTGCAGACATGGAAGCAATGTATTTCCCAACTTCTGAAATCTATCACACCTGGTATGAGGACTTTTCTGGTGTGCAGGTAATTGACGACACTTGTGTTGATGCTTACCCAGATCCTACCTCAGTACCTTTCGGTGTGAACTATCGTCCTGGTTCCATGCTCGTGAAGAGACAAATCTCTCCTAGCGTGTATGTAGTTGAACCAGGCAATGTCAGAAGCAAATTAGCTAACGAAGAAGTCGCAGCTGCTCTTTATGGCGCAGACTGGACTTCCAAAATTCATGATATTAATGATGCTTTCTGGCCAAATTATGCTTCTGAAGGCACAGAGATTGCCACAGCTATACCTCATAATGGTATGTTAGTTACCGTTGATGGTACTACTAATTACCATGTTGTAGATGGTATGTTGTATGAAGTGGATGGCAAACCACTAGGCGGCGTTCAGACTGTTTCCCAGTCAGTTTTTGATGAACTTGAAATGGGTGCTGATACAGTTACTGCGGCCAGTGTTTTGGATGATGCGACACAGCTTGGTGGCGTGCCTGCTGCTGGTGATGATGAAGAGGAAGAGGAAGCAGAAGAGGAAGCAGTTGATGGTGATGTAACTGTTTCTTTATCTGCCACTACACCTCCAGCCGGTTATATTGCTAAAGGAGCTTACAATGCAGAATTCTTAAAGATTATTGTTAAAGCTGTTGGCGGGGCTGCTCGCGTTGACAAAATTGTGATTAAACGCGATGGTTTGGGCGCAGATGCCAATTTGACTGCTGTCCGTCTTTATGATGGCGCTACAAAAGTTGGCTCTGACCAATCATTGAACACCAATACTCATCTTGCCACTTTCAATAACCTTAATTGGGACTTAGCTGCTGGCGAGACAAAAACTTTAACTGTAAAAGCTGATACTGCTGATTCTGACACCGTTACTGGAACTTATGATTATTTGGCTGTTACTGTAGTGGAATTGGAAGGCGAAGGTACAGTTAGTGCCAGCTTGCCAATTTCCGGCAATAACATGCAATATCATGCTGTTACTATGGGTGATTTGGATGTTAAAGCTTTGAACACGCCAACAGGTAGTATTATTTCCGGCGCTACTGACCAGCAAGTTGCTTGTTTCAATTTTGATACCAGCAATGATGAAGGATTTTATGTTCATTCAATCAGGCTGACCAATGCCGGTACAGCCGGTAATGAAGATTTTACCAAGTTTGTCTTGAAAGAAGGCGCTACTGTGCTTTCTACGGTTGAAAGTGGTTTTGAAAGTGACGGTACAATGACGTTTGATATGA
>CAZRZS010000013.1:0-15820 GCA_964604685.1 uncultured Gammaproteobacteria bacterium | reverse complement strand
AAAACTTTTAATAATCCATTCACTGCTTTTAACTGGTCCAAAAAACAAACAAAAAAAAATGATCTATTACTGGTCACTGGCTCATTGTATTTAGCGAGTGAAATCCAACAAAAATTGACAAACTGACAAATTTACTTTATCCTGTATAGCATATGAAAACTATGGTCATCGTGGAATCCCCCACCAAAGCCAAAACCATTACTAAATTCCTTAATAAAGACTATATTGTGGAGTCCTCTTTTGGTCATGTTCGCGATCTACCCAAAAATAAGATGGGGGTAAATATTGAAGGCGGTACTTTTGAACCTGAGTATATTATTCCCAAGACTAAGAGCAAGCAAGTTAAGACATTAAAAGATTTAGCTAAAAACAGCGACGAAATCATCTTTGCTACTGATGAAGACCGCGAAGGTGAAGCCATTTCTTGGCATTTAGCTCAAATTCTAAAAATTGATCCTGATAAAGCTAAACGAATTGTCTTTCATGAAATTACCAAACAGGCCGTAGAAGAAGCCTTAAATAATCCTCGCATCATTGACCAAAAACTAGTTGATGCCCAACAAGCCAGAAGAATTCTTGATCGTTTAGTCGGTTATGAATTATCACCATTATTGTGGAAAAAAGTCGCCCTAGGATTGTCTGCTGGCCGCGTACAATCTGTGGCCGTACGTTTAACTGTTGAACGTGAAAGAGCCATCCAAAAATTTATCGCTCAAGAATATTGGAGTTTAGAAGGAATTTTTTCCTCACACATTCTCCCTCCTAGTAGGGGGGAGTCAGAGGGGGATTATTTCTCTGCTCAACTAAATTCTATCAACAACAAAAAACTAAACAAATTAGATTTAAAAACCAAAACCCAAGTTGATAAAATTTTGGCAGATTTAGAAAAAGCTGAATATCAAGTGACGGATTTAAAACAATCCGAAACCAAACGCACGCCCCCACCAGCTTTTACAACTTCTGCCCTGCAACAACAAGCTAATCACAAACTTGGCTACAGCGCTAAACAAACCATGCATCTAGCCCAACAACTCTATGAGGGTATTAAACTTGGCCATGAAGGTGAAACTGGTCTGATTACCTACATGCGTACAGACTCACTAAATCTTTCTGCAAAATTTATTAAAGAAGCTGGTGAATATATACATAAAGAATTTGGTGATAAATATTCTTTAAGCAAACCCCGTTTTTACAAAAACCAATCCAAGGGTGCTCAAGAAGCTCATGAAGCCATCCGCCCGACTGACCCAACTCAAACGCCAGAATTAGTCAAAGAATATTTAACCGCCCAACAATACAAACTATATAGCCTAATCTGGAGACGAGCTGTGGCTACACAAATGGCCCAAGCCAGATTAAATAAATCCACCATTGATATAACCGCTAATAAATACCTCTTCCGTGCCAATGGCCAAACCATGATTTTTGACGGTTGGCTAAAACTCTACCCAGAAAGCGTTAAAGAAGAAATGCTACCTGAATTAAAAAAAGGTGAAGTCATTGAATGTAAAGAATTAAAAACTAAACAGCATTTCACTGAACCACCAACTCGCTATTCTGATGCTACTCTAGTTAAAGCCTTGGAAGAATTTGGCATTGGCCGACCATCTACTTATGCCCCAACTATTGCCACAATTGAAGATCGTAATTATGTAGAACGCGATGACAACAAACGGCTAAAACCACAAGATATAGCCATGGTGGTTAATGATCTTTTAGTTGAACACTTCCCCCAAATTGTTGATTACGAATTTACGGCTGAAATGGAAGCAAATCTAGATGCCATTGCTGAAGGTAAAAAAGAATGGTGCCCAATCATCGCCAATTTTTATCATCCTTTCCATGAATTAATTGAGAAAAAAAATAAAGAATTAGCTAAAGAAGACACTGTCAAAATGCACGAACTTGGCACTGATTCTAAATCAGGCAAGCCAATTTACGCCCGCGTTGGCCGCTTTGGACCATTTGTGCAAAAAGGTTCTAAAGATGATGAAGATAAACCTGTTTTTGCCAAACTTAAAAAAAGCCAAAGTGTAGAAACTATAACACTTGCCCAAGCTTTGGAACTTTTAACTTTACCAAAAATTTTAGGTCAAGATAAAGATGGACAAGATATAATTGCAAATGTCGGTCCCTATGGTCCCTACGTACAAGTAGAAAAAAACTATTATTCTGTTAAAGACAAAGATATTTACAAGCTTACTTTGACTGAAGCCTTGTTAATAATTAAAACTGGCAAAGAAAGACAAGTTAAGCGCGAAATACAAAATTTCCCAAATTCTGATATTCAAGTTCTAAATGGACGCTATGGACCATACATTACTGACGGTAAGAAAAACGCCAAAATACCCAAAGACAAAGAACCAGATGAGCTAACTCTGGCAGAATGTGAAGATTTAATAAAAAATGCTCCAGAAAAAAAACAACGTTATCCCAGAAAAAAAAAATAAAAAGACTCCCATGAATTCGGAGTCTTTTAAGTGGCGGTGAGGAGGTAGCCTCGATACCAATTGGTGATGTTAAGGCCCTCGTACCGCCACAACCATAATATACTATAATCTACACTCCCTGTCAAAAGAAAAACTCCCGTCTGACGACTGGAGTTTTCCTTAGGCATTGAAGATACCTAACCTTAACATCACTAACCTAAATATACCATAATTTAGCTAATTTGTCAAGTCCGACTTGCAAATTTTGCTAAAATATAGTAAAAATATAAGTATGGGTAAAAAGCCAACAATTAAATCACTGCTTGAAAAAGTAAAAAAATATGATCCCAAGGCTGATCTAGATTTAGTTCACCTGGCTTATGATTTTGCCGCTAATGCCCATAAAGGTCAAGTACGAAAAAGTGGCGAACCATACATCCAACACCCACTGGCGGCAGCTGATATTTTAGCTGATATGCGCATTGATCCAGTAATTATCTGCGCCACTTTACTTCATGATGTGCCGGAAGATACTGAAGTTACTTTAGAAGAAATCAAAAAAAATTTTGGCGAAGAAATTTTTTCCATGGTTGAAGGTATTACTAAATTAGGCAAGCTAAAATATCGTGGAGTAGAAAGATACATTGAAAACTTGCGCAAGATGTTTATTGCCATGGCTGAAGACGTTCGTGTCATGATTATTAAATTTGCTGACCGCATTCACAATCTTACTACTCTTGATGCTTTGCCACCCCAAAAACAATACCGTATTGCTCTAGAAAGCTTGGAAATTTACGCCGCCATTGCCAATCGTCTTGGCATGGGTGAAATGAAAGGCATGCTTGAAGACCTATCCTTTAAATATGTTTATCCTAAAGAATATCAACGCGTTAAACAAATTAGGGAAGACAAATTAAAAGGTAAAAAGATTTTATTAGAAAAAATTCAAAAAATTGCTAAAAAAGAATTAGAAAATGCGGATATAAAAATTATTTCTATTCATGGTCGCAATAAACGTTTATATAGTTTATACAAAAAACTATTAAAAAAAGATAATGATGTTAATAAAATCTATGATTTGGATGCCATCCGCATTATCGTCCCCTCCATTGCTGACTGCTATGCGACCCTAGGGGTTTTACATAAAATCTGGAAACCATTAAAAGGCCGAATCAAAGACTATATTTCCCAACCTAAACCTAATGATTATCAATCACTTCATACTACTGTCTTTTCTGAAGATGGTGAAATTGTTGAATTTCAAATTCGCACGCCAGAAATCCATGAAGAAGCTGAATATGGTATTGCTGCCCATTGGCACTATGACGAATATGGCGGCCATTTGCCAAACAAAGAAATAAAATGGGTTAAAGAGCTGGCCAATATCCAAAAAGACATCCTTAGTCGCCTTTCAGACTTAGAAGAAATCCGTATTGATTTTTTACAAACTCGCATCTTTGTTTTTACTCCCAAGGGCGATGTTATTGATCTACCTGAAGGGGCTAGCCCGATTGATTTTGCTTATTATATCCATTCTGATATTGGCAATAAATGCAGTGGCGCCCTTGTTAATGAACAATTAATTAGTTTAGACACAGAATTAAAAAATGGTGACGTCGTAGAAATCATTACTGATAAAAACCGCAAAGGTCCCAGTCGTGATTGGTTAAATTTTGTCAAAACTCATACAGCTAAAAATCATATTCGCAATTCTATTAAAGAAAAAGAACAGAATAATATTGTTAGTTGGTTTAAACATAATAAATAAAAAATCGCAGATTAAGCGATTTTTTATTTTAATTTTTTTAACTCAATTCACTCATCAATCTCTGAAATTCTTCCTTAGAATAGTACTGAATCTCAATCTTACCTTTGCCGCCTCGCTGACTAATATGCACTTTTGTGCCTAGCCGTTCTTCTAACAATTGTTCCGAAGCCAATAGATTAGGGTCACGCCGCACTGATCCCTTGCGTGATTTCTGCCCCTTACTGGCTATAGACTTTTGAACATCTTGTACAGTCAACTTCTCACCTAGCATGCTTTCAAAAATTTCATTTAAATCTTTTTCATTATTCAGACTAAGTAAAGCCTTGGCTTTCCCAACACTTATTTTCCCCTGTATCAAAGCTCTTTGAACTTTTTCCGGTAAAGATAATAATCTCACAATATTTGCCACACTGGAACGGCCCTTGCCAACTTGTTTAGCGACTTCTTCTTGAGTTAAATTAAATTCATCCAGCAACCGAGCATAAGCAAAGGCTTCTTCAATAGGATTTAGATCCTGCCGTTGAATATTTTCAATTAAAGCCAATTCCAGCTTCTCTTGCTGGGTAACACTGCGTACCAAAGCTGGGATTGTGGCTAAACCAGCAATTTGTGAAGCGCGAAACCGCCGTTCACCAACTATCAACTCATAACCGCCATCATCTTTTTCTGAGACTACCAAGGGCTGCAAAATGCCATGTTGCTTAATTGAGCTCACCAAATCATTTAACTCACTATGGGAAAATTCTTTACGCGGTTGTTCAGGATTAGGCGTAATTTCTAAAATTGGTATTTCCCAAACCTTTTGACCGCCACCATTTATAATGCCGGTTTCTTTACGAATAATTTTACGAATATTTTGTTGAGGAAGAAGAGAACTAAGTCCTTTACCAAGTGCCATAAATTATTAATTATAATTTTCTAAAGCGTACTTTTCTAAAATTTCCCGCGCCAGTCTTTCATAGGCCTTTGCACCTTTGCCATGAGGTTCATAGTGCAAGATTGATTGGCCAAAACTTGGGGCTTCAGCTAAACGAATCGTACGAGGAATCACTGTCCTAAAAATTGTATCGGGAAAATATTTATACAATTCATTCATAATATCCTCTGATAATCTCGTCCGTTTATCAAACATGGTAATTACGGCTCCTAATATCCGTATTTCAGGCTTGACATGAGTCCTAATCAGTTCAACGGTCTCTAATAACTGCCCCAAGCCTTCCAAGGCGTAATATTCGGCCTGGACAGGAATTAAGAGATCATCAGCCGCTACCAAGCTATTTAATGTCAACAGACCCAAAGATGGCGGACAATCAATAATAATATAATCATAGGCATGTTTTAGCTCCCCTAATAAATCACCCAATTGATGCTCCCTCCTTTCCATATCCACTAATTCAATATTGGCGCCAGCTAAATTAGATGTAGCCGGCAAAATGCGCAAACCCTCATGAACTGTATTCTTAATAACATCATGAACACGCTTCTGTTTAGCTAAAGCTTCATAAATACCATAGGCTAAATCATTTCTGGCAAAACCTAAACCAGAAGTAGCATTAGCTTGTGGATCCATATCAACCAGTAAAACAAAATTACCAAGTTCGGCTAGATACGCGGCTAAATTCATAGCAGTCGTGGTCTTGCCCACGCCGCCTTTCTGATTAACTACAGAAATAACTTTGACCATAGACATATTATACCAAAGATTGACAAAAAGATAAATATGGGATATAATTGACCCGTTATTTTAAGCCCGGGTGGCGGAATTGGTAGACGCGCACGACTCAAAATCGTGTCCCGCTTAGCGGGATGAGGGTTCGATTCCCTCCTCGGGCACTATTATATGGGAACCTTTTTTGATCTACTTATTTGTCTCTTTCTTGTTATAACTGCTCTGCCAGCGGTTATTTTGTTATACTCTCGCACTAAACGAAAACACAGCTGGGAATATGCCCATAAGACAATTACTCTAGTTATATCTATCATCTTATTAACCAGTACTTTAATACTCGTTTATGGTAGTTTTATTGAACCTCGTTTGTTAATTACGAAACGATATGAAATAGACTTGGCAAAAATCAACCAACCTATTACCATTGTATTCATCGCCGACTTCCAAGTGGGCAAATACAAACAAACCGCCTGGGTGGAAAAGGTAGTAAAAAGAATTTTAATTTTAAAGCCGGATTTAGTTCTGATTGGAGGCGACCAAGTGGATAATGAAAGCTTAAATCTAAAAGAATTAAGCTATCTTGAACCCTTAGAAAAATTAGCCAAACAAATTCCGACTTATGCCATACCTGGTAATCATGAGTATGGTGTCTCTTGTTTTTGGGGTATAGCCACAAAATGCGCGCACAGCGGAGATATTAATTTTGAAACAAAACAAGCCCTAGAAAATTTAAACATTAAATATTTAAGCAATGATTTAGAAAAAATTACTCTACAAGAGCAAAGCTTTTACCTCTTCGGCGGTGATTCCTATTGGGCGCAAAAGCTTAATTATACTAATTTAGACAAACGGCAAGAAGATTTAGCCACTTTAGCCCTTATTCACAATCCCTTGGCCACTTACCAAGCGACTAAAAAAGATATTGACCTTATTCTCTCTGGCCATACTCATGGTGGACAAGTTCGCCTGCCTTTTCTTGGCCCAGTGGCCCGCGTTGATACTCTTATTCCAGCTCAATGGTACCAAGGATTACAGCAATATGAAGATACACAATTACTTGTCACTAGTGGCGTAGGTGAAACCGGCACTCGGGCGAGGCTATTTAATCCGCCAGAAATAATTTTATTAACGATAAAATAAATCCGCTGTTAAGCGGATTTTAATATAGTTTAAAACAACCACCGCAAAGTGCCTCCGGCAAACAAGGTAATCAAGGTTACTAGGCTAGCAGCCATGAAAACACCAAGTAAAATAAAAAAGAAAGCTTTTTTAAAAGGAATATTAAAAACAACTGCTGCCAAAGAACCAGTCCATGAACCAGTAAATGGCAACGGGGCGCCCACAAACAGTAATAAGCCAATTAAACCATATTTTTCATACTTGCCAGTAAATTTTCTTTCTGCTTTTTCTAATTGATGAGTAATAATTTTACCTAAAAATCGACGGTGCCTTAGCCAATAATACAGCAAGGGTAGAAAATACAGAATCAAAATAGCGGGAATGATATCACCTAAAACCGCCATAATCCAAACTTTCCAAATTGGCAATCCATACACTTCAATGCCAATTGGAATAGCTGCTCTAAGCTCAGTAATAGGTACCATGGATAAAAAAAATACTGCCCATTCTAAGGGAAGATTAATAAACCATTCAGCTGGATTAATACCAAACATAGTTTGCAAATACCCAATTAGCCATATCACGAGCCTCTGTGAACCGGCCTTCGTGGCTATTAACTCCTAAAACCACAACATTAATTATGTTCCCGGCTTCATTGCCGACTTGCATAGTGAAATTATACCCCGCGGCTGGAATGTAACCGGTTTTGCCACCGCGAAAATCGACAAAATTATGAGGAATCCAGCCTAATAACAACCAATCCGTATTCCAGATATGATGATTTTTTCCCCGTTCCTTTGCATACAAATTATGTTCAGGAATCAACAATACTCGGCTAATTTCTTCCCAGCTTAAAGCTTCATTTAACAGTATAGCCACATCAGAAGCTGAAGAGATATTAGTATCATCCAAACCAGTTGGATCAGTAAAATATGTCTCAGTCATGCCTAATTCTAAGGCTTTTTGATTCATACGTTCCACAAAGGCTTCCACAGGCCAGTCCAAGGCATTAGCCAAACTCAAAATCGCTTTATTTGACGAACCTACTAAAGCCGCCAACCATAAATCTTCTAAAGTATAGACATCACCGGCATACATATGCGTACCCAATAAATCTGCTCCAATCACAGTTGTAGTCGCACTCCAATTAAGATTCTTTTCCAACAATACTAAAGCACTCATTAACTTGGTGATACTGGCAATAGGACGTGATTGATACTCATTTTTATGATACAAAACTGCACCAGTCTTTTGGTCTTTAATAATTATACTATTGGCAGTAAATTGGTTCGGGTCTAACATCTCGCCAACTAATTCTGGCAATTTAGGCTTAATTTGTTTTGGTGGTAAAATCTGTATATCACCGCCAATATTATCACCACTTTCAATCACCACTTCAAGTGGTTCAATAATTTTAGAGACGAAAACAAAATTAGCCATTGAAAAGTCTAATCTAGAAAAAACCAAAGCGCCAATTGCTATAACAATTACAAAAACCAAAATTATACCTCGCCAAACACTAGATTTATCATGAACTGGATCATTATCATTCAAAAAATTAGTCATTTTTTTCTAAAATATTGGTTATAAACTCATGATCATAAAATTTTTCGTAATCCGGCAACTCAGCTACAGAATTAACGCCTAAATGACGTAGAGCTTCAATCGAGACTCCATAAGTCAACAAAATCTTATTAGGATCCTCAGTTTCTTCAATCAACCCTCGTATAAGCAAATTACGCAAAATTAAAGCGCAATTAACCCCTCTGATTTGCTCTAACTCTGGCCGTGTAATTGGGCCGCGATAGGCAATCACTGTTAAAGTTTCTAATTGGGCTTTAGTCAACTCGCCACTGGCTTCATCTTTAATAAACAAATCTACAACTCCAGCATTAGCCGGATCAGTTGCCATTTGTATTTTATCCCCTTCTGAAAGGATATGGATGCCAGAATTTCCGCCATTATATTTCAATTTTAAACTTTCCAAAGCCTCACTGACTTCAGATTCTTTTTTTTGCACTGCCTTAGCCAACTTGTTTACAGTCAAAGGCTTGGAGGCTACAAAGAGGATGGATTCGAGTTGTGAAATTAAACTCATACTTGTTCAATTAGAATATCATTAAAAGCGCCACATTGTCTTAAAGCAACAGATTTTTGTTTGACCAGCTCTAATAAAGCTAAAAAACCAATAATTACTTCTGTTTTATTCTTGCTATTATGCAAAGACTGGAAAAAACTAATACTGCCATTACTTTTTAATAAATTTCTGATTTCATCAATTTTTTCCTTCATAGAAACTGCTTTATCAATTTCAGTATGTGGCAAAGGCTTGAGAGGTTTTATCCTACGCAACAATTTTACCATACTTTCATGTAAATTTTCCAGTCCCAAATTCTTAGGTGGAATGAACTCTGTTGACCGCCGTGGTGGTTCTACGCGAAAAACAGAACGTCTTTTGTTCAACCAACACTTATTTAGCTTCTTGGCTGACTCAACAAACATCTTATAAAGACGCAATTGTTCTTCTAAACTCGGACCCTCTTCTTCTTGGATAAAATCTGGTAAAAGCTTTCGGGATTTTAAAAATAACAATTTAGTAGCCACGACAAGAAAATCCGCCAACTCTTCTGGATTTTTAATCTCCAAAGAATCAAGATAATATAAATATTGCTCTGTTACCTGGAACAGAGCCACTTCATTTATATCCATTTTCTGCTCTTCAATCAAATTCAACAACAAATCCAAAGGTCCGTTAAATTGTCCAAACTTAAAATCTATTTTCATTTAAGAGGCAATTTCTTTTGTTTGTCTTGTAAAATTTTATGAGCTTGCTGTTTGCCCTTGACGGTTAAGCCCACATGAGTGATAAACCACTTGTGTGGCGTCCGTCGGCCATAGCCCATCATTAATTCCTTATCTACTAACCGTTCTATACTTTTAGTAATTATGCTCTCTTGATATTTACTTGAAGTTTTACCTTTCTGCTTATCATAAAACTGACGAAAGACTTTCCTGTCCAATTGCCCTCCCCTTTCTAAACATGTTAGCAAGATATATTTTTGGAGAAGGCTTAAAAACATATTACTCTTTTTAATCTACCTTTATATGCGCATCTTTGAGTATTTCACTTGTCAATTCACTAGGCGAATCAACCATCAAATCACGAGCATCAGATGTCTTCGGGAAAGCTATTACTTCGCGAATATTGGGCTCACCTGATAAAATCATGGCTATACGGTCAATACCGGGAGCAAAACCACCATGAGGCGGAGCGCCATATTCAAAAGCTTCAAGTATGTGACCAAAACGTTGATGTTGTTCTTCTTCGGAAATTCCTAAAATATCAAAAATCTTCTTTTGTAATTCTTTTTTATGAATTCTAATACTGCCTGAACTTAATTCATAGCCATTTAAGACTATATCATAAGCATTGGCACGAACTTTTAGTGGCTCCTTATCTAATAACCCCTCATCACCCTCTTTTACTGAACAAAATGGATGGTGCACAGCATTTATACGACCATCTTCAGTTTTTTCAAACATGGGGAAATCCAAAATCCAAGCAAAGGCCAATTCATTTGGATCTTTTTTATCTTTACGCAAATCCGGTTTATCTGTCTGGTACTTATCCATAGCCTCTTGCCAAGTTAAACGCGGGAAAGGAGTTTGACTGATTTGCTTGCTCGGGGCCACTGTCTTAACCATGTCCATAAACATCTTTTCCGTAAACTCTAAAATGTCTTCTTGATTAACAAAAGACATCTCATAATCTAATTGGGTAAACTCTGGTTGACGGTCGCCACGCTGGTCTTCATCACGAAAACATCTAGCGATTTGAAAATACCTCTCATAACCTGCCACCATTAAAAGTTGCTTAAATTGTTGCGGGGCCTGTGGCAAAACATAAAACTTGCCTGAATAAAGCCGTGAAGGTACAATATATTCTCTGGCTCCCTCTGGAGTACCTTTAGTTAAAATTGGTGTTTCCACTTCAATAAAATCATTCTTGTGCATATAATCACGGAAAAAAACAATCATTTTATCACGCAAGCGAATATTCTTGGTCAAGCGTTCACTGCGTAAATCTAAATAACGATATTTTAAACGCAATTCTTCGTTAATAATCTTGGTATCTTTATCTATCTCAAATGGCGGAGTCTTAGCTTCATTTAAAACCTTAATTCTTTTGGCTAAAATTTCAACAGAACCAGTAAGCATGTCTGGGTTTTTTTGTTTTTCACCACGTTCCTGGACAACTCCTTCAATCTCAACAACCCATTCAGGACGAAGTTTTTTCAACTCTTCTTGAGAATCCTCATCAACTTCTGCCGGCACGCCTACTACTTGTACTATACCTTTCATGTCGCGCAAATCTAAAAAAGCAATTTTACCCATGTTGCGCCTGGCATTTATCCAACCCTTAAGTAAAATCTCTTTACCAACTAAACTGGCAGTCTCTATTGAATAAACTCTTGCATTCATAAAATATACAATTAAACTTTAAATATACTGGTATTTTATCACAAAAACACTAAATTGCCAACGAAAAAGCCCGCTTAATAACGGACTGAATTTTTCGCTTATTTTAGCCAAATTTACGGCTTCAATCGATTCACCCGCCTGGGGAAAGGAATACATTCTCGAATATGTTTAGCTCCAGACACCCACATCACCATGCGTTCTAAACCAACACCAAAACCAGAATGTGGGACTGAACCATATTTCCGCAAATCTAAATACCAAGCATAATCCTCTTCTTTTAAACCTTCAGCTTTTACACGCTCTAATAACAAGTTATAATCATCTTCACGTTGCGAACCGCCAATTAACTCCCCTGCATCTTCAATACCAATCAAGTCATCATTCAAAACCTGCTCCGAATTCTCCGGATTAATTTTCATGTAAAACGGCTTAATTTTTTTCGGCCACTTTTCAATAAAAATTGGTACCTCTGAATTCTGAGTTAACAAGCCTTCATCATCATTACCTAAGTCTTCGCCATAATTAATATCAGAACCAAGTTCATTTAATTTTTTAATTGTCTCAGAATAGGTTAAACGTATAAAAGGTTTGTCTACAACTTTTTGTAAAGGTATAATATCACGTTCTAAAACTTCTAGTTCCACTTTACACTCCTCTAAACACTTTTTAATTATATGCTTAATTAAGCCTTCTTGTATTGCTAAATTACCTTCATGTTCTACAAAAGCGGCTTCAGCATCCATCATCCAAAATTCATTCAAATGTCGCTTAGTAGTAGATTTTTCATTACGAAAAACCGGCCCAAAGTCATAAGTACGGCCTAAAGAACCAATAGTGGCTTCTAAATACAGCTGTCCAGATTGAGATAGATAAGCTGTACCAAGATCAAAATAGTCAACGCCAAATAGCGTGGCTCCACCTTCACAGGCATTGGGTGTAAAAATTGGGGAATCAGTTTTGGTAAATCCTTCCTGATGTAGATATTCATGAATAGCAAAGGTTATAACATCACGAATTCGTAAAATTGCCCATTGTCTTTTCGAACGAAGCCAAAGATGGCGATGATCAGACAAAAATTCTGGACCATGTTCTTTAGGAGTTATGGGATAATCTACTGCCAAACTAACTAATTTAACTTCCTTAACTTGCAATTCAAACACATCTTCTTTCTTAGGATGTTTAGTAACTATACCACTAACTTCTAAAGATGATTCCTGGGTTAATTTTTCAATCTCATTCCAAACATCTTCAAAAATTTCTTTTTTAGAGGCAACACATTGAACAAATCCTGTGCCATCGCGCAATTCCAAAAAAGCAATTGAGCCAGAACTGCGCTTGTTATTGAGCCAGCCTTTCAGTGTAACTTCCTTATCTATATATTGTGCCAAATCTTTGATTAAATGCATAATAATCTATTTATATTAATGGACATATCATATCACTTTTAGTTAAATTTAGCAAGATTTGGCTAAGTTTAGCCAATTTTTAAAATCTTTTTCAGTCTGAAAAACAGTAAATTTATAAATAAAATTATGTAATTTTTGATATTCTCCATCCTCAAATTTCAATTGATTAATCAATCGCCACTCACCATTATTTAACATTTCCAAATCCTTTTCTAGCTCTGAAGTCAATTCGTCTGCCTGGGTGATATCAAAGCCTAATAAAAAAAGTAATTTCACTATAAAGGCATCCGATAATACTAAATTAAATTTTTCTACTTGATTAACAAATTCCAGCCAGCTTAATAATATGTCAAAAATTTTCTTATCATGCTCCCCTATTTCAACTAATTTATTTAAAAACATAACTAGATAAGCAGCCGCCAGACTTTTTTGCAAATTTTGACGAATATTCACAAAATAATTTATTGGCTGAACTGTACCTAGATGCGCCAATTCTTTGCCAAAAATAATTTCAACATCAACGTAAGAAAACGGCTCAAGCTGAGCCGAATTTTTTGAAGTTATTTTTTTTACTCCTCGGGCTAACAAATCTATCTTGCCTTTGTCTAAACTATAACAAGAAATTATTTGATCAAACTCACGAAAGTCACGGCGAGTAAGTACTATAACCTGCATATTAATTAATTTTTATCTAAATATGATTGTAAAATCAACATAGCCGCTTTTTCATCTAAAGAAGCTTCACCACCCATTTTCTCTGCCTGAATTGTAGTAAAACGTTCATCAATTAATTCAATGGGAATCTCTATGTTATTTTTCAATTCTTCAACAAATGTTTTTACACGTTCAGTATTATCATTTTCTTCACTCTCCAAATTTAACGGCCAACCAACAATTATCCTATCAATTTTTTCTTTTTCAACTAATTCTAACAATTCCGCCACTGAACCTAAAACTCCATAGGGTAAAACCACGCCTAAATCACTATCTGTCCAAGCTAGACCAATTCTTTTCATACCATGATCAACTGCTAATACATTCATATTATTTCTCACTCGGCCGTTTAGTGGCGATTACAGGGCCATCTTCAGTGACAATAATTGTGTGTTCAAAATGAGCACACAAGCTTTTGTCTGCCATAGAAATACTCCAACCATCATCCGCTGTAACAATATGGTAATCCCCCATAGATATCATCGGTTCAATGGCAATGACTACACCTGGCTCTAAAATATATTTCTCCTGGGCTTTATCATAAAAATTGGGCACGCGCGGGTCTTCATGTACAGCATGCCCTACACCGTGACCTACTAAATCGCGTACAATACCATAATTGCCCTGTGATTTTACAAATTCTTCAATCGCTTGGCCGATATTTGCCACCGTCCCGCCGACTTTACACTGCGCAATGCCGATTTCTAATGCTGCTTTTGTTACTTTAAGCAATTTTTTAGTTTTTTCCGAAATTTCACCCACTGCCACAGTGATAGCTGTGTCTGTAAAAAAACCTCGTTGTTTATTTCTTATTTCTTGTTTCTTGGAATTTCCCGCGGGAAATTCCATACCAATGTCAATAGAAAAAATATCGCCTTCTTTAAGGACTTTTTCTTTGCTGGCTATACCATGAACTAAATCTTCGTTAAGTGAAGCACAAATAGTAGAAGGAAATGACGGGTCAGACTCTCTACCTTTGTATCCCTTAAAAGCTGGCCTGCCACCAGCTTCACGTATAAGGCGCTCGGCTGTTTGGTCAATTTTCCACGTATTTACACCTGGTTTAGCCATAACAGCTAACTTATCTAAAATTTCGCCCAAAATCTTGCCGCCTTTTTTAATTTCTTCAATTTCTTCTTGTGATTTAATATATGCCATATTAATTTTTCAACACTTTAATCAACTCTTCATAAACCTCAGCAATCGGCGGTTCACCATCTACTGTAATCAAAACTCCTAAATTGCGATAAAAATCTAAAATTGGCCCAATGGCCATATTCCCTTGCTCTGCAATGCGCTGTTTAGCTGTTTCCGGATTATCATCTGAACGGACAATTAATTCTCCGCCGCATTCAAGACATTTTGTCTTTTTCTCATTATCAGGCGAAAAAGGCAGGATAAACCCGCAGGCAGGACAAATTTTGCGTTTGGTAAGACGATTAAAGCTGGTTTCATCGCTTAGAGCGATTTCAATAACAGCAACATGGTCAGCAAATCCCTTGTTCTCAAAATATTCCTGATATTTTTGAGCTTGTTCAACATTACGAATTGCTCCATCTAAAATAACACTATTGCCAGCATCTAAATATTTGTCCATCTCGGCAAAAGCCAATTTGTAAATTAAATCATTAACCACGAGTTTCCCGGCTTTCATCTGAACTAACTTTTCTTTATCCACAGGATTAGCTTGAGGGTCTTTATCTAAAGCACGTAACAAATCACCAGTTGAAATATGGCCATAGCCATAGTGCTCAATTAATTTTCTAGCTTGGGTACCTTTACCGCTCCCTGGTACGCCCATAAGTATAATTATCTTTTCCATAATTATTTGTTAGAAAAATGTTCCTTAAATACATTCATCACTCCGTCTTTATCCTGCAGACTGATCTTTTTCTGATTAAACAACTGCAATAAAGTTTCATAAATCTGCTGCAAAGAAATTTTGCCATCGCCATGACGGCGGGCAATCAATGTCTGCTCAATAATATCCTCATCTTTTGAATCCAAACTAATCACTCGGCCATGAGAAACTAGTTTTTTAATCTCTAACTCAGACATTTGATGTTCTTGAATAGAATACTTAATTTTTGGTCCAAATAATCCCATATGTTTTAATTTAGCTTAAATTAGCAAAATTAGTATAGCAAATTAGGCTATTTTTGGCAAGTTAAAACCGCCCTTAAGGGGCCGTCCCAAAACTCTAAACCACCACTTAATTAAGTGGTGGTTTTTT
>CAZRZS010000012.1:0-15830 GCA_964604685.1 uncultured Gammaproteobacteria bacterium | reverse complement strand
TGTTTGTATAGATTAATGAAGAAATATAATATTAATAGTCCTTTTGCTCATATAGTCTATGCTTGTCTAAAAACTACAGGGGATCCACGGAAGATATTTAAGGAGTTTATTCATAGTTTATAATTTGTATAAAAATTTTGCTATAAATTTAAATCAACAAATAAAAAAAGTTAAATAATTTAAATATATGGAACAGGAAATCATCCCGCATAAAAAGAAAAAATGGTATCGCAAGAAGTGGTTTTATGTTGTAGCCGTGGTAGTTTTGTTAATTATTGTTGGGACATTCAAGGTCAAACTTGGTGGCAACAAAATTGAGTATCAGACAGTCAAAGTGGAAAAAGGCGTTCTAACTCAGACTGTGGATGCCACTGGCAATGTAAAGTCAGCCAATGAGCTTGATTTGCGTTTTGAAACGACTGGCCGCATTGGCTATATTTATCAAACTACTGGCGCCGAAGTCCAAGCTGGCCAGCCAATTGTTGATTTAGAATTAGGTGAATTAAATGCGCAAGTGGCTAAAGCTAGCGCTGTTGTTGCTAAAGCCCAAGCTAATTTGGATAAACTTTTAGCTGGTAATACTGGTTCATATCTAACTTCGCTTAAAGCTTCAATTGATAAAGCCCAAGCTAATTTGGATAAGATTGAAGCACAATATGATGATTCCATTGCCAATACTGAAGCGGCTGTGGAGACAGCTATGATTAGTTTAGAATTATCTGCTGGTGGTGAAGATAGCCAGATTGTGGAAAATGCCTATGATAATATGCTAGCTTTACTGCATTCTGTGCAAAATACTTTGTCTACAGCTCTAACTGAAGCGGATAATATTTTGGGGATTGATAATACTTTGGTCAATGATGATTTTGAAAATGTTTTGTCAGCTAATAATCCCAGTAAATTGCCATTGGCAGAAAATAAATATAGGGCAGCGCGAGTAGCTAAAAATAATGCTGACCTGGCAATTAATTCTTTGTCTACAGCTTCTGCACACACAGAAATTGATTGGGGAGCTGATACTACGGAAGAGGCTTTGTTTGTGACCAAGGATTTACTCTATGCTGTGGCAGTGGTTTTGGATAATACTCGCACCATTGGCAATTTAACTCAAACAGTTTTAGATGCCATGAAAACTGATATCCAAACTGTTCGCACCAGTGTTTCCACTCAGTATTCTAATTTGATTAATGAAAAACAATCTGTGCAGACAGCCAAGGATAGTTACAGTACTAATTTAATTACATATAATAATGCTGTGGCCAATCTTGATAATCTACAGAAAGAAAAAGTTGCCGATGTGGCTGCTTATCAAGCTTTAGTTGAGCAAGCCCAGGCTAATTATGATGATTCATATAACCCGCCACGAGCTGAAGATCTGGCCAGCTATGAGGCCGCTTTGGCTGAAGCTCGAGCCAGCTTGGCTTCGGCTGTAGCCAGTCGCAATAAAGCGCGGATTATTGCTCCAGTGGTCGGCGTGATTGGCAAGATTGTCGGCAAAGTCGGAGAATATGTTAATGCTAGTGATGTAGTGGTGAAGTTAGTTAGCCCTCATTTTGAAATTAAGGTAGATATCCCCGAAACAGATATCATTAAATTATCTCTAGGCGATGAGGCGACCATTAATCTTGATGCTTATGGTGATGAAGTTGAATTTGTTGGTAAAGTTACTGAAATTGAAAAAGGGGAGACAGTTATTCAGGATGTTGTTTACTATACAGTTACTGTTTCAATGGAAGAATATGGCGACAGAGAGATTCTCAATGGTATGACAGCTGATGTCATGTTTTATACTGAAGAAAAAAATGATGTCCTATATATTCCTTTGCGAGCCTTGCGCACCAATGGTGAAGGCAAGTATGTGAAAGTGTTGGAAAATGGCGTAGAACAAGAAGTTAACATTAAAACCGGCTTGCGTGGCGATGGTGGTTTGGTGGAAATTTTAGAAGGTTTAGAAGCTGGCCAGGAAGTTGTTATAAGTACTATTGAATAATTAAATGTGAAAATTAAAAAATTATTGAAAAAAATTTATAAATTAGCCAAGCAGGAAAAGCTTGAAGTTTATGTAGTTGGTGGCTATGTTCGTGACCAATTGCTGGGTATAGGTGATGGAAAAGATATTGACTTTGTGGTCGTTGGTTCTGGCTTGGCATTTGCCCAGAAGTTGGATAGGAAATTGCGACAAAAGGGGAGTCTGGTAGAGTTTCCTGATTTTGATACGGCGCGCTATGTTTTGCCTGATTTGGAAGTAGAATTTGCCGGGGCACGCACTGAAGCCTATGATAAAAGTTCAAGAAAACCAGAAGTTACAGGAACTTCTTTGTCTGTGGATTTGCAGCGTCGTGATTTTACTGTTAATGCCATGGCCCAAAAAATTGAACGCGGAGGCAAGTTAGGAGATATCAGGGATTCTTTTGGCGGGCAAAAAGATTTAGACAAGAAGATTTTACGTACCCCCATGGATCCCAATGAAACTTTTTCTGAAGATCCTTTGCGTATGTTACGGGCGGCTAGATTTGCGGCTCAGCTTGGTTTTAGCATTGCCGCAGATACCTATGAGGCCATGGGAAAGAATCAAGAGCGTTTAAAAATCGTTTCCGCAGAACGTATTCAAGAAGAATTATTCAAATTATTGGCTACCAAAGAACCAGCCATTGGCTTGCAGATACTTTATGAAACCAAATTATTTGCATTTTTTTTACCAGAATTAATGGCCTTGTATGGCGTGGAAGAGATTTATGGTCAACAGCATAAAAATGTTTGGGAGCATACTTTGAAAGTCGTGGCTAATTTAGCTGAAAAGTCAGACAAAGTACTGTTACGTTATGCTGCTCTCATGCATGATATTGGCAAGCCGAGTACTAAACAGTTTGATAAGAAGCGTGGTTGGACTTTTGATATGCATGAACATTTAGGTTTGAAAATGGTTCGTGATATTGGCAAGCGCTTGCATATGAGTAAAGAAGATATAGAATATGTGGCCAAATTAGTGCGCTGGCATCAACAGCCAATTCAATTAATGGATGAGGGTATTACCGATGCCGCGGTTCGTCGTTTGGTAGTTAATCTGGGTGAAGATTTAGATGATTTACTAAAGCTTTGCCGCAGTGATATTACTACTGGCAATCCTAAAAAGAAAACTCAGCGTTTAAAAAATTATGATGTTTTGGAAGAGAGGATTGAAGAGTTAATGGAAAAAGATAAATTACGCGAATTCCAATCACCAGTCCGAGGAGAAGAGATTATGCAAATTTGTGGTTTAAAACCTGGACCAACCGTGGGGAGAATAAAAACAGCTTTGGAAGATGCTATTCTTGATGGTATTATTCCTAATAATTATGAAGCAACTAAAAAATATTTTGAAAAAATTAAAGATGAGTATTTGGCTAAAGCAGATGATTGGGAGCGAGTGAAGAAATAAAAAAACCTTCTGATGAAGGAATGAAGGAATTGGCTGGGGGGCACGAGGAGGACGTGCCCCCCAGCCGTTGGGGATCCTCAAGGGGGTGTGAGGATTAAATAAATTTTAACATACTATTATTTTCTTGTCAAGTATCTATGCCTAGACCAATTATTGCGGTTAGTTATGGCTTGAATTGGAGTTTTTCTGTGTCTATATTTTCCATAATTTTGGCTTTAGGTTTTTCTACTTTGGTTGGTTTGTTTTTTGGCATCTATCCAGCTAAGAAAGCTGCTCAGCTTGATCCAATAGAGGCCTTGCGGAAAGAATAAGTATCCCTTTGTTTTTTTAGCCATTTTTTGCTATACTATATAAAACCTATATGCTAATAATTTGGAATGATTTTTTATATCAGCCATTGTTTAATTTATTAGTTTGGCTGTATAACAATTGGACAGACGCAAATCTAGGCTGGGCAGTGGTATACTTGACCATTATTTTGCGTATTGTTTTATTGCCTTTTACTTTCATTACTGAGAAGAATAAGTCAAAAAATGATGATGTGGGAGCGGAATTGGAAAAGGTGGTTAAAGATTTAGCTGATGATCCCATATTACAAAAACAGGAATTGCGTAAAGTTTTAAAGAGACGTAAAGTCAGACCTTGGAGCAAGGCGGTAGTTTTAGGTGTACAGGCCTTGGTTTTAGTCTTATTGTATCAGGTCTTTTTGCGCGGAATTACTGGAGAAAAGGTGATTAAGATCCTTTATCCAAGTGTGGATTTTCCTGGTAAAATAAATACCATGTTTTATGGTTTTGAATTAGGAGAAATTCATACTATATTTTGGCCAGCTTTAGTCGCCTTGTTTCTTTTAGTGGAAATTTATTGGCAATATCATAAGCACAAATTTGTTTTAACTAAAGCAGATTTGGTCTATTTTCTTCTCTTTCCTGCTTTTAGCTTTTTAATTCTCTGGATTTTGCCTATGGTAAAATCTTTGTTTATCTTGACAACTATGACTTTTTCTGTTATAATTGCCCAGTTTAGTAGGATCATATTCCGACCTAAAAAGAAAACTTAATCAGCCTAATTTTAATAAAAATATATGAGTGAATCACTAGACAAATTGATGTATTCATTTGTCATGGAGGATGTCCTAAAGGGTATATTTATTTACGTACCCCCTGGCTATGTGGCCTGTGTCTATGATTTGGGTAGGGGTGTTTTGAAGAAAGTCCTAACTCCAGGTTTACACCTAAAAATTCCCTTTTGGCAAAAAGCCAAATTGTTTAACACCCAAACTTTGGAATACCGCATTTCCCGTGAATTCAATCCAGATAATGAAAAAGCCATGGGTGATATTCCCATTGCCGCTGTTACCCAGGACGACAAGAAAATTGGTATTGAAGGCGCTGTTTTATTACGCCTGGATATTCATCAAATTCCGGCTATCTGGCAGTCCATTGGCGAGGATTTTATTGCCAAGATTGTTCGTCCCACTGTCCGCAGCCGTATTCGCATGGTTATGAGCCGGTTTGATAAAGCTGAGATTGTTGGCCAAAAGCGTGACAATGTAGAAACTGAATTGAAAAATGAATTAGAACGTATTTTTTATTCTCGTGGTATTTATGTAGAAAATATTCTTTTGAGTGAAATTGCTGATGTCAAGGAGTTTGAGAAGACAGCGGAGAAATAAATTGTTGGTTAGTTAACAGACCCGTCGTAAGGCGGGTTTTTTATGTGGATAACTAGGGGTTTGACAATTGTAAAAAGAAGTGGTATATTATCACTCAAGTATATAGAGTGCTAATATATGAATGAACGCCAAAAACAACTTCTTGGCTTGGTAGTAGAAAATTATGTTGTTTCTGCAGAACCAGTTGGGTCTAGGCTTTTAGTAGAAGAAAGTGATATTGGTGTTAGTGGCGCTACGATTCGCAATGAAATGCGTTTTTTGGAAGAAAAAGGTTTTCTAACTCAACCACACACTTCTGCCGGCCGTATGCCTACTGAACAGGGCTATCAGTATTATGTTGAACATGTAATGAAGCCTAAAGTGTTGGTTGACAAGATAAAAAGTGAATTACAAGAGATTTTGAGTATGGATAATGACCATGCGCGGCAAGTTAAAAATGTAGGCAGGTATGTGGCTGAAAGCGCCAATAATGCCGTCATTATTGCCATAAATTCTGAAAGCGTGTATTATACTGGCATTTCTAATCTATTTTCCCAGCCAGAATTTCGTGATTATGCTCATGTGGCTAGTTTTTCTACAATTTTTGATCAATGTGAGGACAGATTAGATGATATTTTTGGTTTGGTTAAACAGACTGAACCAACTGTCTTAATTGGTTCACATAATCCCTTTGGCAGGGCTTGTTCCATGATTATTAGCCAGTTGAAAAATGGTAGTTTGTTTGCTCTTATGGGTCCGATGCGCATGGATTACAATAAAAACTTTGCTTTAATTAGTCATGTACAAACCCTATTTTAAATATGGAAGATAAAAAGTCAAAAAAGAAAGTTTTTTCTAAAAAGTGCAAAAATTGTGAAGACTACAAAGCCAGTTGGGCTAGAGCCCAGGCTGATTATCAGAATTTACAAAAAGAAGTTGAACAGAGGCAAGGTGAATGGGCACGAATGAGTGAACAACAAATTCTTGAGGAATTTATTCCCATTTATGACAATTTCAAAAAAGCTTTTAATCATTGTTTAAAAGATCTGACACCAGAACAGGATAATTGGGTGAAAGGCATCCAACATATCATGACTCAGTTTGAATTAGTCTTACAAAATCATGGTGTTAAAGAAATTAAGACTCTGGGCGAGGAATTTAATCCTGAATTGCATGAAGCAGTTGGTGAAGAGGAATCAGACGAATATGAAGCTGGTGTGGTGGTAAAAAAAGTTGACTCTGGTTATATGATGAAGGACAGGGTAATTAAATGCGCAAAAGTAATTATTTGTAAATAATATATGGATGAAGCAAAAATAGATTCAAGACAATTTCAATATGATTTAGCTGTGGCGAATTTGAATAAACCTTTGATGTCTGGGGAAAGAGAAATGAATATGAATACTTATGAGCTTATGATGGAAGTTGCAAGAGATATGGTGGTCGGCTTATCAGCAAAAAAGATTGCTTCTTTGATTGGCAAAGAAATTCACCCTACAGTGATCAGTGATTATGAGATTGGTAGAAGAAGCCCTCCATGATTATAAACTGGAAGCCATAGAAAAAGCCAAATATGATGAGGAGCCAGAAATGGTAGTTAAGTTAAAGCAAGCTTTTAAAATTTTTGAAGCGAAAAAATAAAAACAAGATTCAACTATGCAGTTGGGTGTTGTTTGGAGGAAATAATTATGTCATTAATTCGTTGGTCTCCTATGTGGGACCCCTTTGCGGAGATGGATGAAATGTTAAACCGTCTCCCCACAACTAATCAAGGTCAAAAGGGCTTTGTTCCAGTCATGGATGTTTATGAAACTAAAGATGCTGTGGTGGCGGAAACACCTTTGGCTGGCGTCAATCCTAAAGATGTTGAAGTCTCTGTAGAAAACGGTGTTCTCACTATTAAAGGTGAGAGTAAAAAAGAGCATGAAGTAGAAGACAAGAATTATTATCGCAAGGAAATGCGTTCTGGTTCTTTCTTCCGTCAGGTAGCTTTACCCACAGCAGTTAAAGAAGCTGAAGTTAAAGCTGAATTTGAAGATGGTTTATTAAAAGTTACTTGCCCTAAAGCGGCTCCGACTACAGCAAAGAGGATTGTTGTGCAGGTAAAGAAGAAAATGAAGAAATAATTGGTTATTTAAATTGGTCTGTCAGCAGACGGACCAATCTGTAATTAACTAATTTATATTAAAAATATGGAAAAAAAAGAAGGTATATTACTTAGTGGCAGGGGAAGGCAAGAACAAAAAGCTGAACTTTCTTCTAATGAGGGTATATTTGATGAAATAGCTGACTTTTTATTTACAGAGGGTGAAGGGATAAAAGAAAAATATGGCTCAGTAAATAATTTAAAGAGAGATTTAATAAAAGAAGTCAGGAGAAGGAATAATATTAGCAAACAGCCGCTGTCTATGGTTTTAAAACATATGCTGGGTTTTTACAAGATGATAGTTAAGGAGGATAAAATAAGAAAAGAAAGACAAAATCAAAGATTAAATAAAATATTAATAAAATTAGAAGATTTACCCAGTGATATAGTTGAGGCTAGTTTTGAAGAGAATAGACGATCAAAAAAAGATGAATTAGTTAACTAAATCAACAATTAAATAATTAATATTATAAGTTATGAGTAAAATACTAGGAATCGATTTGGGGACGACTAACTCCTGTATGGCCATTACTGAAGGGGGCCAGCCTAAGGTGTTGGAAAACAAAGAGGGCAATAGGACAACGCCGTCAATAGTGGCAGTTTCTAAAACTGGTGAACGTTTAGTTGGCCAATTAGCCAAGCGCCAGTCTGTAACTAACCCTAGCAATACGCTATTCTCCATTAAGCGTCTTATTGGTCGTCGCTTTAATGATAAAGAGGTGCAAGAAATTAAAAAGCATGCTCCCTATGAAATTATTCCTGATAATGATCGGCTGAAAGTAAAGATGGGGGATAAAGAATATACACCACAGGAAATTTCGGCTATGATTTTGCAAAAATTAAAAGCAGATGCTGAAGCTAAAATAGGTGAAAAAATCACTGAAGCCGTGATTACTGTTCCTGCCTATTTTGATGACTCTCAACGACAGGCTACTAAAGCCGCTGGTGAGATTGCTGGTTTAGATGTGAAGCGCATTATTAACGAACCAACAGCCGCTGCTTTTGCTTATGGTTTTGATAAGAAAAATGATCAGCAAGTTGTTGTCTATGATTTGGGCGGTGGCACTTTTGATGTCTCAGTTTTGGATATTGCCCATGATGGTGCACAATCTACTGTGGAAGTTAAAGCCACTAGCGGTGATACACATTTAGGCGGGGATGACTTTGATAAGAAGATTATTGAATGGATTTTGGACGAATTTAAAAAAGTTGAAGGCGTGGATTTGTCCAAAGACCCATTATCCCTGCAACGGATTAAAGATGCCGCGGAAAAAGCTAAAATTGAACTTTCTAGCACAACCAGTACTGATATTAATGAACCTTTTATTACTTCTGGCGCTGAAGGCCCTAAGCATTTGAATCTCAAATTAACTCGGGCTAAATTAGAAGATTTAGTTTCAGACTTAGTAGAAAGAACTATGGGTCCACTGGAAAAAGCCCTTAATGATTCTGGTTATAAAAAAGCGGATATTGACGAGATTATTTTAGTCGGTGGTATGACGCGTATGCCTTTTGTCCAGAAGAAAGTAGAAGATTTTTTTGGTAAAAAGCCAAATATCTCAGTGAACCCCGATGAAGTAGTGGCTGTTGGCGCGGCTATTCAAGCTGGCCAGTTACAAGGTGATTTAGGCAAAGAAATGCTGTTGCTTGATGTTACGCCATTGTCACTTGGTATTGAAACTCTGGGTTCTGTCATGACTAAATTGATTGAGAAAAATACCACTATTCCCACTTCTAAGTCACAAGTATTTTCTACGGCAGCTGATAATCAGCCCAGTGTAGAAATTCATGTCTTGCAAGGTGAACGGCAAATGGCGGTAGATAATAAAACTTTAGGCCGTTTCATGCTAGATGGTCTACCGCCAGCCCCTCGGGGTGTGCCTCAAGTTGAGGTAACTTTTGATATTGATGTCAATGGCATTGTTAATGTTAAGGCCGTGGATAAAGCCACTAATAAAGAACAATCTATCCGCATTGAAGCTTCTTCGGGTTTGTCAGATGAAGAAATAGAAAAGATGAAGAAAGAAGCTGAAACCCATGCTGAGGAAGACAAAAAGAAGAGAGAATTGATTGATATCAAGAATACGGCTGATACCATGGTTTATACCACGGAAAAGATGATGAAAGATGTGGAAGAAAAGAAAGTGAAAGTAACTGTTGAAGAAAAGCAGAAAGTTGAAGAAGCTTTGCTTAAAATGAAAGAATTAAAAGACAAGGATGATATAGAGGCCATCAAAAAATCATCTGAAGAATTATCTACAGCGGCTCAAGCTGTTGGTATGAAGATGTATCAACAAGAACAGGCCAAAGCTAAAAAGCAGGGTGAAAATACAGAAGAGAAGAAGGACGAAGGTCCGGTTGAAGGCGAAGTGGTGGATGACGAGAAAAAGTAATTGAATAATAAGTAATTTAATGGGCAGGATTATCCTGCCCTTTAATCAAATATGGGAAAAGATTACTACAAAATTCTCAGTGTAGACAAAGGCGCTTCGGCAGATGAAATAAAAAAAGCTTTTCGCAAACTAGCTCATAAATATCATCCGGATAAGCCAGATGGAAATGAAATTAAGTTTAAGGAAGTAAATGAAGCTTTTCAAGTTATTGGCAATGCAGAAAAACGCCAGCAATACGACCAATATGGTTCTAGTTTTGACCAAATGGGTGGTTTTGGCGGCGGTATGAACTGGGATGATTTTATGCGCGCGGCTCGAGGCGGCGGTTTTAATGGTTTTTCTGGTAATGTTAATTTTGGCGGCATTGATCTTGGTGATTTATTTGGTGATATTTTTGGTTTTTCCTCCCAAGGCGGATCAGCTTCAGGCTGGGGCCGTGGTGGTCGTCGCCGCACTCGCCGTGGTAATGATATTCAAGTTGATGCGCAGTTAAGTTTTCACGAGGCTGTCTTTGGTATAGAAAAAGAAATTAATTTAGCGAAAAATAACGCCTGTGATGTTTGTGATGGCAGTGGTGTGGAACCGGGCAGTAAAATGAAGACCTGTAGTGATTGTCAAGGCCAAGGCCAAGTGCGTCGCGTACAGCAAACCATGCTGGGGGCCATGCAAAGCGTAACTACTTGTACTAATTGTAGTGGTACGGGTGAGATAGCTGAACATAAATGTAAACACTGTGGTGGCGTAGGTATGGTTCGCAGTCAATCAAATTACAAAATTAAAATTCCGTCTGGTATTAATGATGGGCAATCAATTCGTTTAGAAGGCAAAGGTGAGAGCGCCGGCTTTGGTTCTCAACCCGGTGATTTATATGTTTTAGTTCATGTTAAACCGGAAAAAGGTTTTGCGCGTCAAGGTCAGGATATTTATACTGAAGTTCAAATTTCTTATCCACAAGCAGTTTTAGGTGACAAAATAGAGATTAAAACTGTAGATGGCGAGAAAAAGCTGGTTATTCCCGCCGGTACACAATCTCATCAGGAATTTCGGCTTAAAGGTTTAGGCGTGCCCTATCTTAACCGTAGTGGCAGGGGAGATCAATATGTTAAAGTTATGGTTGATATACCGAAAAAGGTGAGTCGGAGAGTTAAAAAACTTTTAGAAGACTTGGCTGAAGAATTATGATATAATGAATACAGTGTTTAGCCACTGTATTTTTGAGTTCTATTATTAAAAAATTGAAGTATGAATTTTTTAGACTTGTTTCCAACAATCGATTTATTTATTCTGTTTCTTTTTGTCGTCGTCGTATTATTGCATCTAGTTTTTGTTAAAAAAACTAAATTATTAGTGTGTATTCTATCAATTTATGTTAGTTTTTTTCTATTGGTTATAGTACCAATGTTCAGTATCCAAGCTTTGTCCTGGCTACAGATTCATCCTTATATTAGAGTAACTGCTTTTGTAGGTTTGAGTATAATATTATATATATTATTAGCTTTCAGCAATTTAGGCGAGTTTTCTAAGAAAGTTTCACCGAGTCAATTTGTGACTTCACTAGTTTACCGTATGGCTATTACTGGCTTGTTTTTTACTACGGTTCTGTATTTTTTACCAGTGAGTCTGACTAGTCAATTTGGTGTCTTAGTAAAGACGCTATTTATGAATCTAATTGCCTTGTTTATCTGGTTTGTCATTCCGTTTTTATTAGTTTTTGAATATAGGTTTCATACGAGGCGAGGCTGGGTAGAATAATTTAAAAACTCCTCTGAAGGAGTTTTATGTTTTTTACATATATTTATCCAGCACCTTATTCACTTCTGCATCTGCCGCGATATTACCTTCTCTCAAAGTATGCTTTAAAGTAACTTTTTTAAATTTTTGCATGACATTATAAGTTTGGACAAAGAGTTTTTGCAAAGTTGGTTCTTTTATTTTCCAATTGCCCTTGAGCTGTTCACAAACTAGTTTGGAGTCCATTATGCATTCAATTTCATCCGCCTTAAGTTTTAAGGCTTTTTTAAATGCTGATAAGACTGCGGAATATTCGGCATAATTATTGGTTTGTTTGCCCAGATATTCACCATAAGCCATTAAGGTTTTATTTTTTTCGTTTTTAATAACTACACCAGTAGCGGCAGGGCCAGGATTACCACGTGAACCGCCATCAGTATAGATAATTAGTTTTTTCATAGTTTTTTTAGATCAACGATAGTTAATTGTAGTTCACGATTGCCGTTCCATTCATTGATATCAACTTCAAACACCATATCTATTTTATCACCCACACTTAGTTTTTCACACCAATTAGTACCATTACCATTACACAAGTTCCAACCAATAGTTTTTCGTATTTTATTAGAATTATGCTTTACCATAATGCGCATGTGCTTTTTTTCCTGTCCTACGCCTTCAAAATTGACAATGGTTAAACCGCAAGCCAAATATTTAGGTTTGGTGTTGCTTACGCCAAAGGGCTTGAATTTGTCTAATATATCATATAATTCCCAATTAACTTCATCCAAATCAATCTCCGCATCTATGGCTAAAACAGCTTTTGTGTCTATAATTTTAATCTGTTCTTTAAATTTAGTTATCAATCTGGACTTAAATTCTTCTAAGATGGATTCATTCTTAAGGGTAAAGCCACAGGCCATGGGATGGCCTCCAAACTTGGCAAAGAGCTCGGGCATGGCTTGAAGATTATCAATCAGGCTAAAACCCTCAATACTTCTTCCTGAACCAGTGATTTCTCCATCATTTTTGGCTAAAATTATGGTTGGTTTATAAAATTTATCTTTAAGTCGTCCAGCAATCAGGCCAATTATGCCAGTGGACCAATTTTCGCCTAAATAGAATAAAACTGGCGTTTCTTTGTCTATTTCACTCACCGCTTGTTTAACTAATTCTTCGGTCATTTTTTGTCTGTCTTCATTGTTTTTGTTCAATTCATAGGCTAGTTCAGTTGCTTCAGTTTCGTTTTTGGTCATGAGGAGGTTGTAGGCCACGTTAGCATGGTTCATGCGCCCGGCAGCATTGATGCGAGGGGCTATTTGGAAGCCAATAGTATCAGAATTGATTTTATGTTTATAATTACCTTGTTCATCTAAGAGTCGGGCTTCCAATAATAATTTTTGCAAGCCAATTCGTTTTGTTTGATTTAAAACAATCAAACCATGCTTAGTTAAAGTACGCGTTTCACCAAGCAGAGGCACCATGTCAGCTACAGAAGCAATTGCCACCATATCTAATAGCCATTTTTCAAAAGCTTCATGGCTTTGTCCATCAGGTAAGGTTTCATTAGTTTTTTTATGTTTTTTTAACAAACCCTGCATGAGTTTGAAAGCCACACCGCCTCCGGCTAGACCTTTGTCCGGATAAGTTTCACCTTCAATTTTAGGATGAATAATAGCCACAGCCGAAGGTAGTTGTTCAGGAATGGCGTGATGATCTGTGACAATTACATCAATATTATTATCTTTAGCCATTTGGATTTCTTCCAGACTGCTAATACCACAATCGCAGGTAATAATTAAGTTAGTTTTATCTTCAATTAAACTTTGAATAGTATTTTTGTTCAGACCATAACCATCGGTTTCGCGATGGGGGAGAAAGGTGACTATATTTTGCCCCCCCAAAATTTTAAGCGTTTCAACTAGGATAACTGAGGCGGAAACGCCGTCAGCGTCATAGTCGCCATGGACAACAATTTTTTCTTGCTTTTCTATGGCTGTAAAAATTCTTTGTACAGCTTTATCCATATCGTGGAAAAGAAAAGGGTCATGGACATCTTGAGAATAATCGGGGTTTAAAAATTCGTCTATTTTTTCTTGACTAGTAATATTTCTATGATACAATAAAGTTGCTACCGTTGACGGTAGCTCAGGGAATTTTTGTAAAAATTCTTCGGGTGGGTTGTCTAGGACTTGCCATGTTTTTTCCATAGTTTAGTTTTTCTGAAATCCCAATAGCCATCAGCTACAAATAGAGAAAAAATAATAAAAGCATAGTAAAGACTTTGTAGTTTTTCTAAATCATTGGACTGGGTAGCCATGTAGACAATGCTTAGGCCTAAAATTATCCAATGAATAATTGGCCTCTTCATTGGTCCGACCCTTTCTTCTTCTCCAATCTTAATTCGTTCCTTCAGGCAGTAGATAATGTAGAAGAGCATCCAGGGGATAAAGAAATACCATTGGTAGGTCTGCATATCTAAATTATATTCACTCATGATAATGTAATAGGGGAAAAAGAAGAAAAAGCCAAAGATAAATAGGAAAATACAGGCCATTTGGTAATGGTGGTGGGCAGGTAGATGGTGGTGCTTATATGACAAAAATTTTTTCCAGTTCATATTAATAGGCGTAAAAAGCTGGCAGAATGGTAAAGAAAATCATTGCCGCCACAGCCAAAATACTGATGACAACCCAAACAACTTTAAATTTTTTACTTCCATACATAGATTTAACGTTTAAGAACAGCAAGATATGCTTCAGTAGGTATATTGACCTTGCCCTTGCCTATGGCAAGCATTTTTTTCTTGCCCTTTTTCTGGCGGTCTAATAATTTGTTTTTGCGGGTGACATCACCGCCATACAATTTTGCTGTGACATCTTTGCGCAGGGCTGATAAACGTTCACCAGCAATAATTTTTCCACCAATAGCCGCTTGGATTTTCAAGACAAACTGCTGGCGAGGCAAGGTATTTTTAAGTGAATTTACAATCTGTTTACCTACTTGAAAGGCCTGGTCGCGCCAAACTAGCGTGGCTAGGGATTCAACTTTTTCTTCGGCTACTAAAATATCCATTTTTACTATATCTGTCTTCTTATATTCTTTTAACTCATAGCTCAAACTGGCATAGCCGCTGGTTACTGTCTTTAGTTTATCATAAAAGTCGGTAATGAGCGAGGTTAGGGGCATTTGATAATGGAGCATGGCGCGATGCCCTGCGCCTGTACTCAAATATTCAGTGTCTAGATATTTACCTTGGCGTTCAGCTATCAAAGTCATCACATTCCCCAAATAATCTTCAGGTGTAATAATGTCCACATTCATCCAAGGTTCTTTTATTTCAATTATTTGCGTTGGCTCGGGCAGATCTTGCGGGCTTTTAACAATAATTTCTGTATGATTGCTTTTGGCCACATGATAAGCAACACTAGGCACAGTGGCAATGATATGCAAGCCAAATTCACGTTTTAATCTTTCTTGAAAAATGTCCAAATGCAGCATTCCCAAAAAACCACAACGAAAGCCAAAACCCAGGGCTTGGGAGCTTTCTGGTTCATAAAAAAGAGCTGAATCGTTCAATTTTAATTTGTCCATAGCTTCACGCAAAGCAGAGTAGTCATCGCCCTCACGCGGGAAAATGCCAGCATAGACCATGGGCTTAACTTCTTTATAACCGGGTAAAGCTTGTTGAGCAGGGTCTTTTTCTAAAGTTATAGTATCGCCAACCTTAACTTCGCCTAAATTTTTTAAACCAGTAACGACGTAGCCAATCTGGCCGTTTTCCAAAATTGGATCAGCCGCTAATTTAGGAGAAAAATGTCCTACTTCCAAAACTTCGGCAGTGGCTCCAGTCTGCATGAATTTTACTCTATCGCCCTTGCTTAATTCACCATTAACCACGCGGATGGAAGCGACCACACCGCGATAGTCATCGTAAAAAGAATCAAAGACTAGGGCGCGCAGAGAGGGTAAGAGGGGGATATTGGGTGCAGGCACCTGCTCAATCACTGCTTCCAGTAGTTCTTTTACACCTTCGCCGGTTTTTCCGGAGCAGTGCAAAATCTCTTCTTCCTTACAGCCCAATAAGTGTATAATTTCTTGTTTGGTTTTGGTAATATCGGCATTGGGCAAATCAATTTTATTTAAAACTGGGATAATGGTTAAATTTTGTTCAATCGCTAAATACAAATTACCAATGGTCTGGGCTTGCACGCCTTGGGTGGCGTCAACTATCAAAATAGCGCCTTCTACTGCGGCGAGTGAGCGCGAAACTTCATAAGTAAAATCCACATGGCCTGGTGTATCTATCAAATTTAACACGTAACACGTATCACGTAGCATATGTTCTTCGTTGTTTGGATCTTTTGACGTGTTGTTTGTTTGGTTTGTGTTATGTGTTACGTGATATGTGTAAAGCATGCGCACTGGTTGGAGTTTAATCGTAATACCGCGTTCTTGTTCTAGCTCCATTTGGTCGAGTAATTGCGC
>CAZRZS010000011.1:0-17235 GCA_964604685.1 uncultured Gammaproteobacteria bacterium | reverse complement strand
ACTGCCTTCTTCTATCCACCAACCTGATAAATCAATATTGGCCGAAGTTTTATTATATAATTCTACAAATTCTTCATTACCATCACTGGGGTCTGAAACCAACTCATTAATCACTATTATACCAGCAGTATAACTGACAGGTGGAGTAACACTACCACCCCCGCCGCCACTACTCGGTGGTGGAGTCTCAGACACAGGCGCAATAATAATATTTAACTGGCCAGGAGTTAAAGTCGTAGTTTCAACAAAATCGCCACTACCATCTACATTCCTAGCCATAGTATTACCTTTGGCTGGAGCTGTAATACCACCACTGCCATAAATAACCTGATCAATTATTTCACCAGCTAAATTTTTAAGAATAATAGTATCACCATCATTATTTAGTTTACTACTGCTAAATTCTAAAACTAAAAAATCGTTTGGCTCAATTATCGTGGAAGTTGATAATGTACTACCAGCCCCTTCTTCAACTGTCCAACCGCTAAAATCAACGCTTGAAGTGCTTAAATTATATATTTCCACCCATTCTGTACCTGTGGCCGGATTTGATAAAAATTCATTAATTACTAAACTCTTTAAAGTTGTAGTTGGAGTATATTCATCCTCTTCTTCATCATCTTCTTCCTCTTCTCCAGTTTCTTCTTCATCATCTTCTTCCTCTTCGCCATCTTCTTCAACTAAACAATTATTTGACAAGCAATAATTTATTTCACCCGGAGTTTGACCAAAAATATTTTCCTGCCAGGCTGTAGAACTAACTGGATCTAAATCAAAATCAACGCGCTCCAAAGATGAGGAGACTACGGCAGAATAAACAAATGGCATACTAGTTTTGATAAAATTTTTGTCAGCATCTTTCAAGCCAATCTCTTCTCCGCTTTTATTAAGCGTGCCCCAAGAACTATCAAAAACCAGCGCCCCGGTACTAGAAACATTCGGCCAATCAGTCAAAAAATATTCATCATTTTTTTTGATAATAGCATAACCTCCGGCCGACAAAGTCGTCGTCGCGCCAAGCACCAAATTCAAACTATGATTTGTTCCCCCTTCCCAAAAAATCCAACCTGATAAATCTACTGCTTCACTGCCTTTATTATATATTTCCAACCATTGGTGGCCAGAACTGGCGCAGCCGGTCGGACAAATTTCTGAAATAACAATGCTTTCATAATCGCCTTTAACAGAATTAATAAATAAAAAAATACTCGCAAGTAAAAACAAACACACGAGTATTATGACAGGCCTAATTTTCATACTTCCTAAAAGTTAAAATAAATTGTGAGGACAAATTTAAATTTATCCTCACAGTAATTAATACCTTCTCTTAAACAAACTTTACTTCTAATTCTCTGCCTAAAGCTTGAGCCACACGAACCAAAGTATCAGTGCTGAAATTTTGTTTTCCAGCTTCCATGCGAGCAACATTGCTTTGTGTAGTACCAATTTTTCTAGCCAACTGCACTTGGGAAAGTTTTTTCTTTTTACGCAACTGCAAAATTTGATAAGCAATTTCTAACTGTTTACCATATTCATCAAATAATCTTTTAAACTCAGGAATTTTTAATTGCTCCTGTAAATATTGTTCAAAATCATTGTTAACTTTTTTCTTATTCATATAGGTACAAATTACTTAAAACATCTTGATAATTGCTTACTGCCTTATTTATCTCCGATTGTGGTGTTTTGGCTGTATGTTTGGGGAAGGCATGCAATAACACTATTCTTTTACCTAGTATAATAAAATAGAAAACACGGTGTCTATCTTTTCCAAAATCAACTCGCAACTCTCTTATTTTACCCATTATATGCCGGCTATATGGTTCATCCAAACAACCCCTGTGTGAACGCAAATATTCAATATATTTCAAAATTTTCAAACGTACTTTATCTGGTAAATTATCTAAATATTCAATCAGCTCAATTTTCTTAGTCTGACTGTCAATATAAAATTTTACCTTATATTCCTCCATAGATGCTACTTATAGTATATATCATATATGATATATTGTCAAACCCTCTATCCACAGCTCTTACTCCACCCTCACCTGCAATCGACTAGTTTCCCTCACTTCACCATTTGTCAATTTAATTTCCGCGATTAAAGTCCAGTCGTCCTTATCCGGTGCCGTCTCCCATTTAAACATAATTTGATTATTAAACAAATTCGAAAAATCTACTATGGTTTCTAATTTCGTCTTATTACCTTCTTTTTCCTTGTAAATCAGCACTTCTTGAATCTCGTTCAACTTAAAATGATTTAAGAAAAAAGTGCGCGGAAAATCTGACTGTTTTAAAGTTAAATCATTAATTGCCCAAGAAACTGAAGGCAATTCTTCGCCAGCTTGCAAAATAAACTTAACTTCTTTTTCTACAGTATTACCCACGTCATCTTCCACAATTACTGTCAAAGTATGCTCGCCATCAACAAAGCCAGTCATGAGATAATTAAGATTGAAAGGATATTTTTTCACCACCCCTACATATTTATCATCTATCTGGTAAATCACTTTACCCACACCGCGCCGGGCAGTGGCACGGATATCAGTATCCAATTGCCGAGAAGTTAAAATTTCACCTTCAGCCGGATAAACAATTTCCACTTCAGGAATTAATTCCAAAGAATGGATATCATCATATTCAGTTGGCGGTTCTTCAAAACTAACATCCCAATCAGGGTTAGCTTCTTTTTCTCTTCTTATCCAATCTTGAATAGCTACCTCCCAAATTTCGTATTGTGGATCTTGATTAGGATCATCAGGAGTTGGGCCTTGTGGATCGTCTTTATAAACATAATGAAGTATAGAATGAGCAGGAATATATGTCCGTTCTGTAATATATTGTTTAGGTGTAGAAGTAGTAGCTATCTTACCTGTCACCTTATCAATTTGTAAAGTAATACCACCACCTTGTGAACCTCGTAAAATAGGCTTCTTGGCTTTGTTTTCCGGTGGTACAGGAAACTCTTCTGAAGCTGTACCGGCCAAAGCTTCGCGCATAAAGCGATTCCAAATCGGCGCGGCCACTTTAGAACCGCCATAGCCACGCGTCATCGGCGTATTATTTGTATTACCCACCCAAACACCAGCCACCAAAGAGGGCGTGTAACCAACTGTCCAGGCATCCACATAGGCGTTGGTTGTACCTGTTTTAGCAGCTACTTTACGATCTGGCAGAGTCAAGACGCCGCCAGCACCAAAGGCATAGGCTCTGGCTTCATCATCACTAAGTACATTAGACATCGTAGCTGTAATTTCTTCACCTAAAACTCTTTCGCCTTTTTTAGGCTTCCACTCATACAGTATCCCGCCATCTGATTCTTCCACACGCAAAATACTGATTGGTTCTTGTTTTATACCCTCATTGGCAAAGACAGCATAGGCAGCCACATGGTCTATTAATTTAACTTCACCGCCACCCAAAACTAAAGACAAGCCAAAGTCACCTTCACTCAAAGTTGTATAACCAAGTCTTTCAGCAAATTTCACGCCTTTCTCTGCCCCAACTAAATACAAAGTTTTAACAGCTGGAATATTTAGAGAACCTTGTATAGCCTGGCGCATGGATACGGGCCCTCGCTCTTTCAAATCATAATTCTTTGGTTCATAATCTGTACCGCTGACAGCAAAATTTGTCACCACATCAAATAAGATGGTATCGGGAGTGTAGCCCTTTTCAAAAGCCGCTGTATAAATAATTGGTTTAAAAGAAGAACCTGGCTGACGCTTGCCCAATGTAGCTACATTAAATTGGCCATCAATTTCATCATCATAAAAATCACGGGAACCAACCATGGCTAAAATCTGGCCAGTTTTTGGATCCATAGCTACCAAAGAAGCATTATTAGCATTGGCTTCTTCAAAGCGCGTGGCTGACTCTTCTGCCACCGCCTTCTCCGCTATCTCTTGCTTATCCCAATCTAGAGTGGTAATAACTTTAAGACCACCACTATCAACTGTTTTCTCATCATACATCTCAACTAGCTGTTCTCGGACATACAAAACAAAATGTGGTGCTTTGATTTCACCAAAACGTTTTTCTAAAGTAAAAGGCTGAGTTTGAGCGTTATTCTTTTCTTCTTCAGAAATATATCCTTCATCATACATGCGCCGCAAGACAAAATCACGTCGTTGTTTTAAAGCTTCAGAATCATTTAAATAATATGTTGGTGCTTTAGGCAAACCGGCCAGCGTAGCTGCCTCCTGCAAATCTAAATCATTAACATCTTTGCCAAAATAGCTATGAGCGGCTGCTTGGATGCCATAGTTGGTAGAACCATAGGGAATTTCATTGAAATAAATCTGGAGAATTTGATCCTTAGAATATTTTTGTTCCAAACGAATGGATAAAATTACTTCTTTAAGTTTGCGGGTAATGCTTCTTTCATTAGTTAAGATGGCATTCTTCACTAATTGTTGTGTCAAGGTTGAAGTGCCTCCAACACGCTTATTAGTAAATATGCCATAAACAATCGCTCGGATAAAACTAGTAATTTTAATGCCATGATGATTATAAAAATCAACATCTTCAGTAGCTACAACCCCATTAATTAAAGATTGAGGAATATCTTCTAAGGTGACCAAAGTTCGTTTCTGATCAACAAAAACTTCATATAAAATATGTTCACCAGTGCGATCATAAATTTTTGTACTTTGAGCCACCTTGCGGTCAGTTAATTTATCCGGATCAGGCAAATCTTTACTAGCCCAAGCTATCATAATTGTACCTCCTAACAAAACAAAAACTAAACTAGTTAAAAATAGCCAACCTAATTTAGCCCGTAGCTTTTCTTTAGTCTTCTTTTTTAAACGTGGCCGTCTTTGCCATAAATCCCATAACCAACACAGTAAATACCATAACAGAATTAGGGGTGAAAACAAGATTTTACCCCAATCTTTGCCAGTTAATTGGTACTTTTTCTGCCGCGGAACCCTGAGAGCCACATCTTTCACCTCTCCATGCACCCGAGTTTCCCGTTTCTCTTCAATTTCAATTGGTTGGATACGGCCATAAGTCCGGCGCTGTAATTGTGGAATAGGCATAATAGCTAAAATTTAGCTTAAATAAGCCATTTTTAAAAGACTTTTCTAAAGTGCTAATATTATATCACATTTATAACCTTGACAAAATGGCCAAAACGTGCTATAATATTAGCATAAAATTCAAACAAGTAATACCCTGGGTAATAAACTGAGGGTATTATTTTTTATTGACCCCCTAAAGCCTAAAAATACATATATGAGTCTTTTCCAGACAAATGTCTACCAAAGGACAATTGATGCCATTATCACCCTGATTATAGTTGTGAGTTTTTTAGGTTGCATGATCATACCTCAAGTAGTTAATGCTGAAACTCAAGTAACTTCTACTATCCTCCCCATACCTAAAAATATGTTTACGGAAACTGTCCAATTTCCTGTTTCCGGTGAACGCCAAGCTGCCCATACTATCTGGGTGGTAGTTACTGCCTATTCTTCTACTCCAGACCAAACTGACTCCACACCTTGTATTACAGCCAATGGCCATGATCTCTGTACCCAGTATGAGGAGCAGAATGAAGGCAACACCATTGCCGCCAACTTCCTACGTTTTGGCAAACAAGTCCGTTTACCAGAACTCTTTGGTGACAAAACCTTTGTTGTCCGCGACCGCATGAACGAACGCTATGGCTATGGTCGCATTGATATTTGGATGCCCACGCGTGAAGAAGCCAAACAATTTGGTGTCAAAATAGTGGAAATGGAATTATATTAAAACGACTAAAATATTTTAATTAGTCGCCTTTAAGGCGACTTTTATATCTTGAAAAAAATCAGGAAAACTGATATAGTGTGTGCACATATGGTACGGTAGCCAAGTGGTAAGGCAGAGGTCTGCAAAACCTCTATACGCGGGTTCGACTCCCGCCCGTACCTCATTTTTATGAAAAAATTTATCATTATTGATGGCAATGCAATTGTCCACCGCGCCTATCATGCTTTACCTCCTTTAACAGCCAAAGACGGCACTATGGTGAACGCGGTTTTTGGCTTTACTTCCATGCTTTTGAAAGTGATAAACGACCTCAAGCCAGATTATCTAGCTGTATCTTTTGATATGGCAGGCGACACGTTTCGCGATGAAATCTATAAAGACTACAAAGCCACTCGAATTAAAGCTGACCAAGACCTCTATGACCAAATCCCCCTCTGCTATGAAATAACAGAAGCTTTTGATATTCCCATTTACACTAGAAAGGGCTATGAAGCTGATGATGTCATTGCCTCTGTAATTACCAAAAATAAAAATAAAAATATTAAAAACATTATTGTCACCGGCGATATGGATCTCCTGCAATTAGTTGATAAGCAAACTTCAGTCTATGGTCTGCGCAAAGGCATGTCAGACATTGTCGAGTTTGATGCCAAAGAAGTGGATAAAAAATATGGCTTTGGACCAGAACATGTGGTGGATTACAAATCTCTCCGCGGCGATGCTTCAGATAATATTCCAGGTGTGCCGGGCATTGGCGAAAAAACGGCCAAAGAGTTAATTACCAAATTCGGCAGTTTGGAAAATATTTATAAAAATTATAAAAAAGATAAAGATTTAAAACCCGGAGTAATAAAAAAACTTGATGAGGGCAAAGAAAACGCCCAAATGAGTAAAGAACTGGCCACCATTATTAAAAATATTCCCGGTTTAGGCTTCAAAATTGAAGAAACTAAAGTGAATAAATTTGACCTGGATAAAATAAGCAAATTATTTAAAAAATTTGAATTCTTCTCTCTGCTAAAACGTATCCCCGGAGCGCCCCATGCTAAAGATACGCCAATTAAAATCAGCCAGAGAACTAAATTGATTGAAACCAATAATATTCAGGAAGTGGAAAAAATGTTAAAAGATGTTAAAATTTTTTCCTGTAAAGAAATTTTAAATGGGGCCAATGTTTTGGATAGTAAACTAATTGGCTTAGTCTTGGTGACTAATAAAAAATCTTTGTATTACAAAAATAGTAAAGATATAAGTAAAATATTTTCTAACAAAAATAAAATTTTAGTTGGTCATGATTTAAAACAACTGATTAAAGCCCTACAACTGCAGGGAGTGGAAATAAAAACCCCGTTATTCGACATCATGATCGCTTCTTACCTCCTAAATTCTTCTACCAAGGCTCATGACCTCAGAGCCATTGCCCTGCGTGAACTAGGTGAAGAACTACCCCAGAGTTCTGATCAAGCCAGTTTGTTTGGCACTGACCCCAGTACTATAGCCTATGAATTAGACTTAATTTTGAAAATCCAGAAAAAATTCCAAAAAGAACTTGAAGATAAAGAAGATTTAGGCCTATTTGAAAAAGTAGAAATGAATTTAATTCCCGTATTAGCCAACATGGAACTAAATGGCATAGCTGTAGATACTAAAATGTTAGCTGAACTGTCTAAAGATGTGGCCAAAGCGATTGATAAAGTCTCAAAAAAAATCTGGCATCAGGCTGATACAGAATTTAATATAGCTTCCTCTCTACAACTTCGTGAAATTCTTTTCGACAAACTAGAATTACCTACCGAAGGTGTAAAAAAAGGCAAAACCGGTTATTCCACAGCTGATTCTGAATTAGACAAACTCCTAAATGTTCACCCCATCATCCCTCTCATCCGTGAATACCGTGAATTGGCCAAATTGCAAAACACCTATGTTGATGTTCTCCCTAAGCTTTTAAACCACACCACAAATAGAATTCATACTAACTTCAACCAGGCTGTAACTACTACAGGTAGACTATCTAGTTCAGATCCTAATCTGCAAAACATCCCCATTCGCACTGAACTAGGTAAAAAAGTCCGTGATACTTTTGTGGCCGAGCCTGGTAATGTTCTGATCTCTGTTGACTACTCGCAAATTGAACTCCGCATTGTGGCCTCTTTGGCGCAAGATAAAAAAATGATTGAAATTTTTAAAAAAGGCGAAGACATTCACCAGGCCACAGCCGCGGCTATTAATGGCGTCAAATTAAGCGAAGTTACCAAAGACATGCGCTATGCTGCCAAAGAAGTCAATTTTGGTGTCCTCTATGGCATGGGCGCCTATGGTCTATCCTGGCGCACCAAAATCCCTCAATGGGAAGCTAAGGAGTTTATTGACAAATATTTCAAGCAGTTTGCTGGCGTAAAAAAATATATTGACCAAACTCTCAAATTTGCCAAAAAAGAAGGCTATGTGGAAACCCTATTTGGCCGTCGTAGATACATACCCGAATTACAGTCTGACAATTATCAGTTGCGCAATGCCGGCGAACGCATGGCCATAAACATGCCTATCCAAGGTACAGCGGCTGACATCATAAAAATGGCCATGATTAAGGTATATGAAAATTTAGCCATGATTAAAAATGTTAAACTTATATTACAAGTTCATGATGAATTAGTCCTAGAAGTCAAAAAAGGTACAGAGGACAAAATTTCTAAACTAGTTAAAGAAGCCATGGAATCTGTGGTCAAATTACACGTACCTACAGAAGTACACGTGGGTGTTGGTAAAAGCTGGGGAGAGTTGAAATAAAAGACCGACATTAACCGGTTTTATTTTTTCCTCAATATCTTTATTATCTCCTCCAAATCCTTTTGTATATACTGGATCTCTTTTTCTGCCTTTCGATTGACAGCATAGTCATATTTGGCTGATAAACGATCACATTCTGCTTGCCGGTTTTGGCTCATCATAATAATTGGCGCCTGAATAGCTGCTAAACAAGAAAGACAGAGGTTAAGCAGTATAAATGGATATGGATCCCAACCTTGCCACCAACCCACTATATTAACTAACATCCAAACTAAAAAAAACAAGAAAAAAAGAAAGATAAAATTCCAACTACCCATGTGTTCAGTCAATTTATCAGACGCTTTCTGCCCAAATGTGCGGCAATCACGGTGAAGAATAACAGGATGAACATCACTTGATTCATGATTATTAAATGGATTTTTCATAATAAGTATATTATACCACAAACTTGCTAAAGACTAAAAAAAGTACTAAAATACCCCTGTTATGTTCATCTTCCTTTATGGCCCTGACACTTTCAGAAGCCGACGACAACTCAAAAAAATGATTGAGAAATTCAAGACTGAACGCGATCCTCAAGGGCTAAACGTAGTAATTTTGGATTGTGAAAAAATAGAGCCTGGTGAAATTATGGAGCAGATTCTAGCCTCACCGTTTCTAGCTGAAAAACGCATGATAGTATTAGAAAATTTACTTTCCGCCGCTAAAAAAGATGGTCTGCAAGAAGAAATTTTAAAACGAATTGAAGAAAAAAAATTACCAGATTCTACAGTCTATGTATTTTGGGAAAATTGGAGTAAAACTAAGACTAATACGGCTAAAAAACTGTTTAATAGACTCTATAAAGAAAAATTCGCTCAAAAATTTGAAACCTATACCGGAGCTAAACTTACGGCTTGGACGGCTGAGGAAATCAAAAATCAAGGAGGTAAAATTTCTCGCACCGCCCTTGATTATTTGACTCAAAATACTGGCGCTGACATGTGGCGGCTTAATTCCTTAATAGCCCAGCTAATAAATTATAGGCAAGGCAAGGAAATTCAAATTGCTGATATTAATTTATTTATCGAAGAAAAAGTTGACGATAATATTTTCAATCTAGTTGATGCCATAGTGGCTCGCCAAACTAAACAAGTTTATCAAATGATTCAAGAACAATATCGCCTAGGCAAAGACAGCTCCTATGTTTTTTCCATGATTTTGCGCCAATTTCGTATTTTACTGGAAATGCGTGACTTGTTTGAACGCGAAGATAGTGTAAGTAGTGATATTTTGGCAAAAAAACTTGAACTTCATCCCTATGTGGTAAAAAAATCTTTGCCATTTGTAAAAAAATACACCATGATTGATTTGAAATGCATTTATCAAGAACTTCTTAATTTAGATATTAACACAAAAACTGGCCAAGGTGACCAATCGTTATTGTTAGATGTCTTTGTCAGTAAAGTTACAGCTTAAAAAAAGCTAGACCTTGCGCGCCTGGGCCTTACGTACTTCTTGTTGATAAGCAATAACCGTTCGTTGAATTTTAGGCCTCATTTCTTCTTCTATTAACTGCAATTTTTTTTCTGCCTCTGCCAACTCTTGACTATATTCTTTCTTTTTCACTGATGATAATTCAGAAGATAGCAAAACCCGCCTTAATTTTTCTAATTCTGTCTCAACATCGCCAACTTCACGATAATACTGACTCTTTACCAACCGAGTGGCCCAATCCTTAATCTTCTCTTCTGAAGTTAAATCAGGTATCATATCCTGCTGGGAATATCTTCTAAATTCACCACACTTAATGACTTTTTGATGAATAGTAGCTTTATCTACCTGTTCTCGCACAATTTCAAAATCAACCTTATCTTCTCGTCCTATAACCGTATAACCGCCAGTCACACTAGTTGAATCTCTGAGCTCCGGCAATTTAACAGAATTAATAATACGCTTAACTTTGTCAATAAAATTCTGCACTCCATTCTTTTTGAGAACAGCTTCAATCATAAATTCATCACCGCTTCTCCGGCAAATGCGGTCAGACTTGCGCATGGCCTCGCCTGCCTGTTCCTCAGTGCCCTGCAGCTTCTTTACTATCTGTTTTAAAATTTCATCAGCTCGATCATGACCAATGGTATCATTAATACGCTTAAAAGAATCCAAATCAAAAAATATTACCAACATCACTTCATCTTTTTCTCCTTCTTTTTTCAATCTTTCCAAATCATCATTGAAATAAAACTCCAAGCCAGGGAGGAACAAGGCACCAGTTAAACTATCTTTAAAAGTCTTGACCTGCTCTTGCGCCAAATCAATCGCAGTCTGGAGATATAATTCTCTTTTTCCGGCTATAGTATCCAAAGTATGCTCTAAAAAATGCGGCTGAAGTTCTACTTGCGCGACTATCTTATTAATAATTTCTTGCAAAGAAACTGACTTTTCTTGACCAGTCATAGATTGCAATTCAGCCTCTATTGCCTCTATATCCTGTCCAGCCAAAAGCCTATCCTTAACTAGTTGTAATGCTTGTGCATCAAGACCACTTTTCTCTGCTTGGTTATGTTCTAAATTCAATTCATGCGTGGCTAAAACACTCCCTATCAAATCATTAATAAAAATTTGCTGAAAATTTTCTAAAATGCGCCGACGCAAAGTCCTGTCGCCTTCACTGGCCTGCAATTCTTTATCATCAGGAAATTGATATTGCGGTTCATACTTTAAAAAACCCTCTTCTGTATCTTGCAAAAAAGACTTGGGGTCATTAAGTATGCGCTTAATTTCAGAATTATAGCCTCCCTTAAATGGCCTTTCTACTGAAGCTTCGCCTCTTTTACCACTTAACATATAGTTTATTTAATAAAATAAAACCCGAGTTTCCTCGGGTATATATTCTCATATTCCTTACTTTTTGGCAACCGCCTTCATCAACCGAGACAACTTGCGAGCAGCCGTACCCTTTTTGATAATGCCCTTCTTAGCAGCCTTATCAAGTTTTTTCTGAGCTAATCTTAGTTTGTCACCTAACTGTTTTTCACCTGTTGCAATGGCTTTTTTAACATCCTTAACAGCTAGTTTGTAAACCTTTTTGACTTCTAAATTATAAGCTGTTCGTTTCTTATCCTGACGCAAAGCTTTCTTAGCACTGTTTGTATTTGGCATAAATATTTAAATAATTTTTAAGATATGTAAGAGTAGCAATATCTTACATCAACAACTTCTAATTGTCAAGACTGGGCTTGTCTAATTCCAAAATCTCAACTCGCTTTTCCCCTTCAGTAATCTTAACTACATCTTTGTCTATCTTATTAAATTCTTTGTAAGCCGAGTTATACATACCCACTGTTGTCGCCAAATTATTCCCCATTTTCTTCAAATACTCTTCATAGCTCATAAGATGTTTAGCCAACTTCTCTACCTGTTTACGAATTTCCTTGGCGCCTTCTTCAATCTGTAAAGCTCGCAAGCCCTGCATGACAGTTTGTAAATAGGCAAAGAAAGAAGTTGGTGAAACAACAATGACATGCTTTTCCCTAAAGGCATATTCAATCATATCATGAGTATTCAATTTAATGGCTCCGACTTTATTAACTAATAAATCATAATAAATGCCTTCGGCTGGAATAAACATGAAAGCAAAATCCATAGTACCCTGGCTGGGCTTAATATATTTAGCTGTTTCATCAATGCGATTTTTTAAATCTTGCTTAAATAATCTTTCCAATTCTTCTTTTCTAGTTCCATCTTTTTCTTCAATAATACGGTTATAATTTTCTAAAGAAAATTTAGAATCAATAGGGATGATTTTATCCTTGATAAAAACTACAGCATCAACAATATCACCATCATCAAACTTGTATTGCATTTGATAAGAAGAAGGTGGTAAAACGTTTTTCAAAACCGTTTCTAAATAATATTCACCCAAGACACCGCGCTGTTTAGGATTTTTCAAAGTATCTTGTAAAGTCTGCAATTGGTCAGCAAAACTAACGACCTGACGATTAGTCTCATCAAGTTTGGTTAGTTTCTCCGTAACATCAGAAATAATCTTGGCGCTCTGACCAAATTGTTCTTGGATGGTGCGCTGGGTATGAGCCATTTTTTGATCCAAAGTACGATTCATCTCTTGCACCTGGCTTTGCAACATGACAAACATATTCTTTTCGCCTTCTTTAGGCTGGCCCATTTCCTTGAGCCTTTTGCTGACAATAAACAGGCCAACTATAGCAGCCAGAAAACCCAAAGAGAGAATAACGAGTAAAGCAATTTGCATATTAATTTTTATTAACAAATTCTAAAGATAATTGCACAGATCTATTATCTGATGGTAAAAGTATAACCTCATTTGGATATTCCATCTGCAAAGCAGAAATAAATTCATCTGCCCAAGACGGCGTTAGAACCTGCACGCCAGTAAAATCAACCTCAATTTTTTCACCTGGTTTTTTATCAGTCAAAACATAAGCTCGCATAGCCAGCCAGGCTTCCCTAGCGGCCGGACGGGAGCTTAAAGTCGTACCAAATTTTTTCAGTTCTAGTTTCATATAGTTATTTTAAAATCTATTATGGCTACCGTGCCTGAAATATTTTTACCTGACTCTAAAAAATCTGTCTGCCTATTTTTTATTACACATTTTGCCTGGCCAGAAAAAAATTCTAACTTCAAATTATTTTCTATAATTACTCGTCTAACAAATTTCAATCCATTACCGCGATGTTCTGGCATACGTCCAGATATAATTTCAGTAAAAGCGACTTTTAAAGCGCCTTTATCATCAATGATATCAGGCTTTATTTTTTTTAAACTGGCATACACGCCCTGCCCTCTGTCTGCCAACATTATTATTTCTTCATCTCTATCAATCTTAAAAAATATTCCAGAAACATCCGGCCAATTACCCAAATTATGGTCAAAAGAATTATTACCTATTTCTCCGACAACGGCAGACAATAAGAAAGATAGTTGTTCATCATTTGTCATCTGAATCAAATTTTTAGGCAACTTGTCCTGTCTGGCCTGAAAAATATCTCTAGTGGGACAATAAAAATCAGTTTCTAAATCAAAAGCATGTTCCTCAGTCACCCACCTCACAATCTGTCCTTTTATCCTTTCTTTGGCTGACATTGGTAAATGATAGAAAACATTAGGTGAAAGGCCACTTTTTTGTATCAGACCTTTTTCCAGCAATTTTTTCAATTGGCGAAATACCGCTGGCGCGCTAAAACCTATAAAATCTATAATTTCCTTAGGTGTAGTTTGCCCTTTTTTTGTAATAAATTCAAGTATTTTCCTGTTAGTGTCTGTTTTCATATAATTTATAGTACATAGTTTATACTAAATATAATATACTATAAACTATACTTTGTCAAGTTAAACTGTAGATAATTAAAACAACAAAAAACACTTCCAAACTCGCAAACGTCTTGTTTTGTTCCATAAATAGTGTTAAAATAAATTCATCTTATAGCCCCCAGGCCTATAGACCATTATTACAAAATATTATATCATAACTAAGCCAAAAATTCGACTAGTTTGGATAACAATAGTTAGGCGAAATGCGCACAGCGCATTTCGCCTAATGGCTCGCGGTTCCCGCTGTTAGTCTCGTGCGCTGCGCGCACATCGCCTAACAGCGGCTATACGAAATGTCTGTCCAAAAACTTCGTTTTCGTCCAGCCACATCGTATAGCCGCGAGCCATTATACGCCGTATGCCCCAATTTAAATACTAAGAGGTAACCAATGAATATGGAAAAAACAAATGAGTTCATAAAGAATCTTTATCTAACAGATGAATACATCATAAAGAATCCTTCACTTCATGAGGAAGATTCTCCATGGAAAGTTAGTAAGATTATTCCGCTTATTGATAATCTTATTAGTAATTATTTTAACAAAGATGAAATCAACCTATTGGATATTGGGGGTGGTGCTGGGCTAATTCTTAATGAGGTGTCCGCTTATATCAGGGAAAGGTACAATATAAAGGTTAATAAATTTGCATTAGACCTAAGCCCGGGAATGCTTGAAATTCAAAGGAAGAGGAACCCTGATTTAAAAAAAGCTTTAAACGAGGACATTTGTAGAACTTCCTTAGGTAATAAAGAAATAGACCTTGCTTTAATGATTGATTTATTAGAGCATGTACCCAATTCAACAGAGGCCCTTGAAGAAGTAAAGAGAATTTCCGAATTCGTCATATTCAAAGTTCCTTTAGAAAATAACCTCCTTACTAAAACATGGAATTTTGTAAGGAGAGGTAAACCAAGACAACATGCGATTGAAACTATTGGTCATATTAACGTTTATAACTTTGGTGAACTTAAAAATCAAATAGAAAAACATACGGGTCAGGTATTAGATTTTTATTTTACGAATGTGTTTGATTATTTTCAAAACTCGGAACATTACAAAAATAAGATGAAAAGGAAGAGTAAATTAATAAACTTTGTTGCTTTACATCTATTTAGACTATCGCCCAAATTGTGTTCTCTTATATTCAACGATTTCGTTATGCTCCTGGTTAAATGCTATTAAAAAACAAAATTGGGGCATACACGCACCTTCGGGTGCTGGCGTATAACAACCGATATCAGGTTCAGAAAATCGCGCTTAATGATTTTCAAAGGTGGCACAATTTTCTTCTCCCATATGCCGCTTCTTGAATTGAAAGTCCGAAGCCTTTACAATGAATGGTGGTCAACGAAAGTGCGTGCTGAAAACAATGGCGGCACATCTGATATCGGCGACGTTATACGCAATCGTAGAAGGGAAAAAGATATAAACCCAAGCAAATTAACATTTAAGGAGAGTCATATGATTTCAAAATTCAAAAAAATAGTAAAAAATAACAGGATTCTATTAACTTTAATTAAACCGATTTATTTTTTATTTAGCAGAAAAAAGAATTTTAATTCCAAAAAATATTGGGAGGCAAGATATATATATGGTGGAAACTCAGGGGCAGGTTCTTATGGCAGATTAGCAAAATTTAAAGCGGATGTGATAAATGATTTTGTTAAAACAAATGAAATAAATACCGTAATTGAGTTTGGATGTGGGGATGGACATCAATTGTCACTATTTAAAATTCCTTACTATACAGGTTTTGATGTTTCAAAAAAAAGTATTTCATTATGTAAGGATAAATTTATCTCAGATAAAAAAAAATCATTTTTTCTTTATGGTCCACAATATTTTATTGATAACGCTCATTTGTTTCAAGCTGATTTAACTTTGTCCTTAGACGTTATTTATCACTTAATTGAAGATGATATGTTTAAAAAATATATGTATGATTTATTTGCAAGTTCAAAAAAGTATGTCATCATTTATTCTTCTAATACAGATAAAAATGATAAATTTCGACCTCAACATGTACGACATAGGAAATTTACAGATTTCATTAAAAATAATTATCTATCATGGAGTTTAATTTCAGAAATTAAAAATGAGTTTCCTCTAAAAAATAATGAACAACAAGAATCTTTTGCTGATTTTTATATTTATGAAAAAAACAAGTAGTATTTTTCCCTTTTACGACTCACTCCGCTACGCTTCGTGCCACGCTACGCTCTCCTCCTTTCAGTCGTCGGGGCGTATAACTAACTCGTATACTGAAGTCAAATAATACTTATGGAAAAAGCAGGTTCGTTTGTTATGCGGGGACTGGCGCCCCAACTAATTTATCCGCTTATTTAGCTCCTACAAGAAGGCTACACGTTAGGCGACAAGGACAAAACCCCAACACGACGATGTGTAGATCTCACTTGTAAAAGCATACCATTTTTGGTATGCTTTTATTATACGAACAGCCGATATGTGGTTCCCAAAATAGTGCTCATCAATTTTAATGATAGCACTATTTTTTTCACCCAAATTTTAGCCTATTATTTTATCCTTTTTTATGATAAAATATTCCCAATATGCAGATATATAAAACCAAAGTTAAAAAATTTCATGGCACACACTTTCATATAGTGCACCGGCAGGCTTTCGGCTTGTATACCGAAATCAAAAAGAAAACAAAACGCCGCACGTATATCCGGTCGGCATATTTTGAAAAGGATAAAATTTTCCTTGATTTATTCTGGCACCATTTGTTTGAGAAATCCAACTGGCGGGATAGAGTTAGAAGAATGAGATACTTTGGCTGTGCTGTAGAGCTTATTCAAAGTTCACGCTTCAAACCAAATACTACTTTAGATCCAAATAAATCTACGGAGAGATTATACCGCTTTTATGGCACTTCGGCAGAGAACGAACTGTTTTGCGTGCAAATCAAGGAAAATTTAAAGAAAAAACAAAAGTTTTTGATTTCGGTATACCCTACTGACGGTCCAATTTTCTACTAAAAACAAAAAAAGACATTTCAGCTAAGTATGGTATGGAAACCACGGCCGAAAGCCTTTTTCTTGACTATATTATGCCATATTTATACAATAGTGTCAAGAGCGAGGTCTGTGGATAAAATAACAGGCCAAAACTTCTCATATCGGCGCCATTGTATGAAATTACTCGCCGTTTTTTCCAAGGCACAAAGATGATCCACAATTACAAGGTCCGGTGTGGAAAATTGATAGCTCAATTATGTATGCTAATGACGCTCGACCGACTGAAACAGAATTATTAGAATTAAAAGAAAAAATGTATAGTGCCTTGAAGAAAACGGCGAGTAACAATGCCTAACTAATTACATCCCGGTCAACACAT
>CAZRZS010000010.1:14403-18097 GCA_964604685.1 uncultured Gammaproteobacteria bacterium | reverse complement strand
TCAATTAATTTAAGGGCTATTTCTTGGTGATCCAAACCTTGGAATTTTTCTAAGTTATTGGCTACAGCCCTACCTTTTCCTGCTTCAATTAATTTAAGAGCTATTTCTCTATCCAAACCTTGGAATTTTTTTAAGTAAATGGCTACATCCCCACCTCGTTCTGCTTCAATTAATTTAAGGGCTATTTCTTGGTGATCCAAACCTTGGAATTTTTCTAAGTTTTTGGCTACATACCCACCTTTTCCTGCTTCAATTAATTTAAGGGCTATTTCTTTGTGCAAGACTCTATCAAAAGAATTTGCACAATCTCCAGGATTGTGATACTCACCGCATTTTGAACATGGTATTGGCTCTGTCATATTTCTTTGCTTAAATAATAAAATTAGTATATAATATAAGCATAAAAAATACAACTATGCAACTAAGCCCCGAACAACTTTTGGAACGTTTTTCAAGTCATTTAAAAAATGTGGTGGCTAAAGCTATGGCTTTGGCAACCTCGCTGGAACAGGCAGAGGTCTCTCCTGCTCATCTTTTGCTTGTCTTGCATGAAGAAACAGGCTCTATGGCTGCAGAAATTTTACATAACTATCAGATTAATCTAGATTATTTATACAAACTAATCAACTCCCACCCTAAATGCAGGCGTCCAACTGGCAAAACTGCCTTAGCTACTTTGCCTGAATTAAACGCTGGCGCCCGACAAGTTTTAGAAAAAGCCATGTTGTCTGCTTATGAACGCTCTCATACTCATGTCGGCACTGAACATCTCCTTCTAGGTTTATTTCGCAGTCACGACCCAGAGATTGAACAAATTATCAAACAATTTAAAATTTCCAGAAAACAAATTGAAAACCAAGTAGAAAATATTTTGCAAAGCACTAGCAATTTCCCTGACGTAGCCAATGTTTCCAAACTAATGTCACAACTGGAAGATAATCTTAATCAGTCATCTTTGCCGCCTCAGACTGGTCCTCTCGGCCTGCCAAAATTCAACAAAACTTCTCTAAGCGCTCTAGAACTTTTTACCACTAACTTGACTGACCAGCATTTGCAAAAAAATATTGATCCTGTAATTGGCCGTAATAAAGAAATTGAACGAGTCATAAACATCCTATCACGTCGTACTAAAAACAACCCCGCTTTAGTCGGTGAACCCGGTGTGGGTAAAACTGCGATTGTTGAAGGCCTGGCTAAAAAAATCAGTACTGGCGATGTGCCAGCCATCTTAAAAAATAAAAAAGTCCTAGCTCTTGATATGACCCTGCTAATTGCCGGCACAATTTACCGTGGTGAATTTGAAGCCCGTTTAAAACAAGTCATAGATGAAATTGCCAAATCACCTAACTGCATTCTTTTTATTGACGAACTTCACAATATCATCGGCGCTGGCTCTTCTCAAGGCGCTATGGATGCTGCCAATATACTTAAACCAGCTTTAGCCCGAGGCAACTTGCACTGTATTGGCGCCACTACCATTGATGAATACAAAAAACATATTACCTCTGATCCTGCTTTGGAAAGGCGTTTCCAGGCCGTGCAGATTGCAGAACCTAACAATCTTGAAACTATTAAAATACTTGAAGGCGTAAAAAAATATTATGAAGCTTTTCATAATACCAAAATCACCACTGAAGCCATTCAAGCGGCTGTGGACTTAAGCAATAAATACATCCACGACAGCTTTCAACCTGACAAAGCAATAGATTTGCTTGACGAGGCCTGTGCTTCTGTCTGCGCTAAACAGCCAGCCGACCCTCTGCAAACTAAATACCAAAAACTCCAAAAAAAACTGGAATATTATAACAAGGAAAAAGAAACTGCCATTCTTTCTGAACAATTTGAAAAAGCCATGACCTGGAAAAAACAAGCCTTGGCTATTGAAAAAAAACTAGTTTTGCTAAAAGCTCAAATTCAAAAAGCCAAAAAAAACACTGCCAAAAAAGTCAGTAAAAAAGACATTGCCCACATTTTAGCCAACCGTTTAAATATCTCTGAAAAAATCCTATTAACAGATGAATGGGTAGAATTGGAAACCCTCCCCGCCAGACTCAAACAACATATCATAGGTCAAGATGAAATCATTAACCAACTGGCCATTTCCATGCAGCAAGCTCACTTAGGTTTAAATCACAAACAAAAAGCTCTAGCTTCCTTTCTTTTTGTCGGGCCTTCAGGTGTCGGCAAAACTGAACTAGCCAAAGTCCTGGCTCGTGAACTTTACCATGATCCTAAGGCTTTGTTAAAACTTGATATGAGTGAATTTTCTGAACAACATGCCACTTCTAAATTACTCGGCTCGCCTGCCGGCTATATCGGCCATAAAGAGCGTAACCGCTTTACTGATGAAATTCGCCAACGGCCATATTGTGTAGTGCTGTTTGATGAAATTGATAAGGCTCATCCCGATGTTACCAAACTACTTTTACAAATTCTAGATGAAGGTGAACTAACTGATAGTATTGGCAAAAAAACTTATTTTAACCATGCCGTAGTTATTTTAACCACTAATCTAGGAGCTGAACTATTTAAATCAACTGGCATTGGTTTTGGTAAGAATATACAAAATAGCAAAGACCTAAACAAAAGTCTGATTAGCAAATTAAAAGAAGAATTATCCTCCGCTCTTATCAACCGTCTTGATAACATCTGTATCTTCTCGCCGCTATCAACAGACTCAGTCAAAGCCATTATTGTCAAAAATATCCAAGAAATTAGTGATAAACTAAAAACCAGCCAAAATATTACCATTAAACCCGCGGCTAAAGCTTTAAAGGAATTAATTAAAGATACTTACAACGAAGAAGGAGGAGCGCGGGAGGTAGAAAAAATCCTCCAAGCCATTATTCAAAATTTGGTTGTTGACATTCTGCGCCAAGGCCAGCTTAAACCAACCTATACCCTAAACAAAAAAACTAAAGATTACAGCTTGAACTAGTATGACTGATTTTGAGCAACAATGGGCTATTGCCCTGAAAAAAGCGCGCCAACAAGCCAAAAATCCCATTATCAACAGCCAAAGGTTAATAATTGAAAAAATTAATATACACAAAAACAAGCTTAAAATTGCTATAAAAAAACTAGATAAAATACAAATAGAAAAAAATTATAAAACTTTAATTCAATTACGAGCCAGCCTCTGTGCAACAAAGATGCTGGCGGCACAAGCAACAGGCTATCTTGATGAAACTAGACAAAATAAATTAATCACTGATTATGCAAAAGATTGTCTGAAATTAAAAAACATCCTCAACAAATTTTCAAAATATAATTAAAAAATGCCAGACCAAACCGCTGCCAACGATTTAAGTAAAATTTTAGAAAACGCCATTACCAAATCGGTCGATGGAGAAATTATCAACTCTGAAGCCATAAAAGAAAAAGCCAATGAAATTATAAATAAAATTGCTGACTCTTTAGCAGAAAACTCAAATGATTCTGCCACAGACCTAGAAAATAATATTGATGATTTTGCTTCTGAAAAACCTCCGCAAGCTGAAAATAAAACACCTGCTGAAAATCAACCAACAGCGCCTGAAGAACCAAATGCAGAACAAAAGCCAGAGACCAGACCAGCTGATGACAAAACTAAAGAAAACAAACCAACTGAAAATAAAACATCTGCTGAAAATCAACCAACAACAGCGCCTGAAGAACCAAATGCAGAACAAAAGCCAGAGACCAGACCAGCTGA
>CAZRZS010000010.1:0-14303 GCA_964604685.1 uncultured Gammaproteobacteria bacterium | reverse complement strand
AAAATCAACCAACAACAGCGCCTGAAGAACCAAATGCAGAACAAAAGCCAGAGACTAGGCCAGCTGATGACAAAACTAAAGAAAACAAACCAACTGAAAATAAAACACCTGCTGAAAATCAACCAACAGCGCCTGAAGAACCAAATGCAGAACAAAAACCGCTGGCACCAGCCAATCAACAATATACAAAAAACACCGAACCGCCGGCACAGCCAGTAGCACTGAAAAGAAAAGAGCAAGGAGGCGCCACTCAAGCTATTAACAGTCTCCGTAATCGCGGACAAATAAAAAAAATAGATAAACAACTTAACGATCTTGAAAAAAAAATCAAACAAATAAACCGTAAAATAAAAAAACTGAATCGTCAACTTAAACCTTTAGAATTTAGCCGCAGTGCTTTAAAAAATAGCCAGCGTTTTCTCAAATTAATCTCAATTCTACTGTACATTTTAGCTGGCATCTGTGTTCTTACTATTATCTTAGTTATTTTACCGGTAGCTGAATTTGTAGCCGGCGCGGCTAAAGCTCTTAGTGCAACCGCCTCTAGTTTAAACTTGCAAATAAAAGCCCTAGAGGCAAAAATCAAACCCTTAAAAACAGAAAAAGAAAATTTACAGAATGACAAATTAGCCATCATAGGAAAAATATATAACTTAGAAAATTTAAGAAGAAATACTCTCAATCATTCACTCTTACAAAGTAATGCCAAACAAAATCAAGAGGATCAGCAAAATTATCAACAAGTAAATCCTAATTAAAAGCCAATAACTAAATTATTCACTTAATCTCTTAATTATGGACAAAAAACGCCTGCTTATCGCTATCATTTTCGGCCTTGTTTGTATTGGCATTGGCTATTTTCTCTATTGGGTTTTCTTTGCCTCACCCAAAACAGTGGAAGTAATTCTGCCGGGAGAAGTATTAACACCTGGTGAACTGCCAACAGCTGAAAAAGGCAAAATAACTCCAGCAAAGATTACTCCCAGCCAATTGCCTACGGCGCCAGGCGTAACCCGCGAGGCCGAAGAGTTGATCGCGACTAAACCATTAAAAAATAAACAAATAATTGATACACCTATCTTAGGAGCAAATTTTGATAAATCAGGCCTGGGTAAATTCTATAATCAGACTGACGGTAAATTTTATCATCTGCTACCGGATGGCACTGTCAAAACTTTAAGTGACCAAATTTTTTATAATGTGCAAAATATTACTTGGTCATCAACCAAAAATGAATCTATTATTGAATATCCTGACGGCTCTAATATCTATTATAATTTTGATACAAAAAAACAAGTAACTCTACCTAAACATTGGGAAGAATTTTCTTTTTCTGCCTTAGGTGATAAAGTCGCCTCTAAAAGCCTGGGCTTAGCCCCTGAAAATCGCTGGCTAATCACAACTGACCCTGAAGGAAAAAATATCAGCCTGATTGAACCCATGGGAGGAAATGCTGATAAAGTAATAGTAGATTGGTCCCCCAGCCGGCAAGTAGTGGCTTTAGCGCGCACCGGAGAACCCTTAGGCGACGACCGCCAAGAAGTTTTGTTTGTTGGCTTACATGGCGAAAATTTTAAATCAATAATTGTTGAAGGGCGAGCGTTGGAAACTAAATGGTCGCCAACTGGCGATAAATTATTATATAATGTTCATAGCGCCCGCAGTAATTTTAAGCCTGAACTTTGGGTAGTCAATGCTGAAGGCGACAATATTGGCACTGGCAGAAAATTATTGGACTTGAATACCTGGGTGGATAAATGTGTGTTTGAGGATAATCGTTTTGTCTATTGCGGAGTGCCAACTAAATTGGATATTGGTTCGGGTTTTGCTCCAACAATGGCTGATTACACGCCTGATCGCCTTTACAAAATAGATACTAAATCCGGCTTAAAAACTGAATTAAACATAGACCCCGGACACGTTATTGAAAATATTTTTATAGATTCAGCCAATCAGATACTTTATTTTACCGACAAAAATCAAGCTGGATTATTTAATTTACCATTATGATTAAAACTAAACACCTACTGGCCATATTCCTGCCCGCATTCTTACTTGTTGGCATAGTCTTATTTATCCGCATTATTCAATATCAGCCCTTATTTCCCAGTAAAGAGGAATATAAAAAATTAGCTAGCCAGTCAGAATTTCAAATTCCGATTTATGCTGAAGATCCAATTATCGGCGATAAAAAAGCGCCTCTGACTTTAATCGTTTTTGCAGATTTTGGTTGTGCCGGCTGTAAAGCTCAAATGGATATACTGCAACAAGTCATGGCTAAACATCCGGGTAAAATAAAAATAATTTGGAAAGGTCTGCCCGCCACAAAATTTCCTTTTGCCACTGATCTGGCCCATGAATATGGCTACTGTCTTAATCAACAAAATCAATTTGCTGAATTTAAAGATTTAGCTTTTGCTAACAGTGATAATTTGTCTCAAGCCACTTTGTCAGCCATTGTTAAACAAATAAAAATTAAAGTGGAAAAATTTAATGATTGTCTAGCCACGGAGACGGCCAAGCCATATCTGCAAAAAATTGAACAACTGGCTCTAGCCCTTAATATCCAAGCCGTACCAACAATCTTTATTGACAATAAACAAATTGAACCACCACAACTTTTAGAAAGCTGGGAAGCTTTACTAAACTTATAATATGAAAAATAAAATCAAATTAATCTTTACTAGTCTTTTTGTTATTGCTTTATTATTTTTTACCCTAACCCCTGTGCTAGCTATACCCATCGGCGGCCAACCTTACATACCCACGACGCCGCAAGCTTCTGAACCAGAACCATTAAATGGCAGACTACCAATGGGTTCTGCCTGCAATAGTAATAGCGATTGTCGTTCTGGTTATTGTGAAGATAGTAATTTTATTGCTTGGAATGATAATTTCTGTGACTGCTGGACTGATAATAGTTGTGTAAAAGAATACGGACGCCTAGACAGCGAAGTCTGGGAATGTATTGACGATGGCCCTAATGACCTTGATTATTGTGTTAGTAATCTACGCGGTAAAATGGAATTAGATATTAAACCCAAGAGCGGAGGACAGGTGTTTAGTGAAATAGACACAATAATCAATAAACCCACTCCCCAAATAACCATTCCCGGACTAAATTTCTCTGACATTAAAAAATCTGAGGACGCCAGTGGCAATATTTACCTGTATATCCCTTTCTTAGGTAATTATTTAGCCAGTATTTATAAATATGCCATAGTAACGGCCGCGGTTTTAGCCATAGTCATGATTATGATTAATGGCATTGGTATAATTATTTCCGGTGGCACGCCAGAAAAAATTAATCAGGCCAAAAAACGTATCGGCCAAGCTATTATCGGCCTGCTTTTAGCTGTTGGCTCTTATACTCTGCTCTATGCGCTTAATCCTGAATTAGTAGAGTTTAAAAATTTGAAGGTGTTATATATACCAACTAAAGATTTAGGTGGAGAAATTGCAAAAATAAACCCTGTTGATGCCACAATTATTTCAGATCCTAATTTTCACCATGATAAACCAGGGGAAGCTGCCAAACTCACAGATGCTAATATTGTTGCTGTCAGCCAAAAACTTAATTTGGACCAATGTTTACTCTGGTCATTTGCTCACAAAGAATCCGGTGCCAAATTACATGCCATAGGTCATGATGAAAATTATCGTTATGATAATAAACCAGTAAAAGCTCGTAAAGACTTTTTGGTATCAGGAATTAAATACAGTGGTACTACCTTTACTGCTCCAGCCACTGCCTCAAATTATGACTATACAAAATTTAATTCCACTAATGTACTCAATGATGATAAATTTAATCTAAGTGCACCCCCAGATTATGGTTTGGATTGGCGTTTTAGCCACGGCATATCTTTTTTACAAATTAGTATCTTTCCTATGTCAGGTGGTACAATGGGTTCAAAAATAGATGGTCCCAATGGGCCAGAATGGGCCAGATCAATTTACGGACGTTGGTATACTGTAACTGATTTACTTAATCCAGATACTTCTCTAGAAGCTGCTCTGAGATTTATAACTAAAGGCAAAGGTACTGGTGGCTGTTCTGGCATGACTACAGCGGTAGATGCTTTTAAATGTATGGGAGTAAGTAATGTCGCCATGGGGAGAGCTCTGCAATACTACGAAAAATGCACCTTGCAAAAAAATATGACCATAAGCTCGGCTGATAAAGCAAAATACCCAGCTTCTGGATCACATTAAAAAAATATTATACATAAACCACCCCCGACGTCACGTCGGGGGTGGTTTATTTTTACCCTGAAACCGTGTGGTTTAGGGTGATCATCAGACCGCTCGCTTTACACTTAATCCCAAACAAAGTGAGGGATTAAGTAGAAAGCGAGTTGGCGGTCTGATGAGGTCTTGGGTGACCCTGACTGCTAACTGCCCCGTGAGAACGAGAAAGATAGGGTGCATCGAAAAAATACGATCAGTCAGCCATGAAAGCGGTCACCCGGCGCTCTTCCAGACATCGGAGCGCCCAGGAAAAGGGCACGCGTCTAAACGCACCATTCACCTTCCCATTCTTAATAGGATGTGCGATGACGTGAACCTCGGCCGCCTCGCCCATTACTGGACGCAAGCGAGCATCAAAATTCACCTCCCACTTTCTTCCGTCATGGCCAACTATCACGTGAATCCCACGAATGCTGTTCATGAGGCCACCTCCACGGCCACATTAAACACATTTTTAACGACTACTGCAGGAACCATTGAATATGGTTTTTTATCCCCCCGTCTTCTGTAGATGGGGTACCTACATCCTCTTAATTCTTCTCCGGCCTTTGGATGACGCTGGTCAGCGACATCAACAAAGACGGAATCTCCATTCCAAGTAAATCGTCGCAAATCTTTTTGCCTCATTTATTGCACCTCATTCAAAACCATCTTTGCCCCTCCAGACCGACTGTCGGTCCAGATACTAAAGGCAAAAACTAACAACCATTATATTCAAAAAACAGCCTGTTGTCAAGCTGTGGTAAAAAAGGGAACTGGCGCGGGCGGGAGGGGCTGGCCCGCCCGCGCCTTGAACTTCACCCCAACCGCCAATTGGCGGTCTGTTTGATCACCTGCCTGACCCATTGACGAGTCAAGGGATCGAGGAGAGCGAACCGCGGATGGCCTGTGATGACCGCCGGCCCGAACTTGCGCACGACCTGCGCCAGTTCGTGTACACGCACTCGCTTTGATTGTATTCTGTCAAAGAAGCGATTGAATCGTACCCGTCGCCGCAATAAGCGCTGGCGATGCTTCACGTTCACCGTGACCGTGAGCAGTTCACTTTTCCTTGTCCTCCACATAAACACCTCCTGATTAATTCACCAAAAAGAGCGCCCCATTGGCGCCTAGTGTAAATAAAAACCCAGCTTTTGTAAAGGCCTTGTCACCCTGAACTTGTTTCAGGGTGACAAAATTACTCCAGATGCGTCCCTCTCTTCCACTCTCCAACTTTTTCTTTATAAACAGGATATTTTTCAAAATCAACTCCGCGAGAAAATTGCTGAGCAAATTTTATTAATTCTGTATCTCTAAGTGTCGCCAAGCGTAAATTATCTACTAGTCCTGATTGAGTAGTACCATAAACCTCACCCGGTCCGCGAGTTTCCAAATCATATTCAGCCACTTTAAATCCATCATTATTTGCTTCAAAAAATTTTAATCTTTCTAAAGTTTTTTCATTTTGAGTATGACTGAACAATAAACAATATGATTGGTGCTCTGCTCGGCCAACTCGACCACGAAATTGATGTAATTGCGCCAAACCAAATCTTTCCGCGCCTTCAATCATCATCACACTAGCATTCGGAATGTCCACCCCCACTTCAATAACTGAAGTTGAAACCAAAATATTTGTTTCTCCCTTTCGAAATTTATCCATTGTTTCCTCTTTTTCTTTGCTCTTCATCTTGCCATGTAAATAACCAACACGCAAATCCGGAAAAATTTGCTTTGATAATTTTTCGTATTCAGACATTACAGATTTTTTTTCAACGTTTTTGTCATCCTGAGCGGACTCTGAGCGAATAAAGTGAGCTGAAGAGGAAGTCAAAGGATCCCTTAAACCCTGGACAAGGGATTCCTCGGATACTCTCGGAATGACAGTTGATTCAATCAACGGACAAATCACAAACACCTGCTGTCCACTCTTCACCTGTTCGCGAATAAATTTATACGCTTTATCGCGATTCATAGCTTCCACCAAGAGCGTTTTGATTGGTTTCCGGCCCAAAGGCATTTCATTGATTATAGACAAATCTAAATCACCATAAAGAGTCAAAGCAAAAGAACGCGGAATCGGCGTGGCTGTCATAGAAAGAAAATGGGGCATGGTTTTTTGATTGCCGGATTTTTCCCGAATAATTTTTCTCTGTTCTACACCAAAACGATGTTGCTCATCAACAATTACTAAGCCCAAATTCTTGAAATCAACTTTTTCTGACAACAAAGCATGCGTGCCAACCACTATTTTCAATTCTCCACTATTAATTTTTGTCAATAATTCTCTTTTTTGTCCAATTTTTGAATTTTCAGCTAAATTACCATTATTAACAGCTATTTGTGTCCTGGTTAATAAACCAATTTCATTTTTATTGCCTAATAAGCCACTTAATTCTTCAAAATGCTGTTTAGCTAAAATTTCAGTCGGCACCATAATAACTGTTTGGTAATTATTTAAACTGGCTGAATACATAGCCATAGCCGCCACGACTGTCTTGCCAGACCCCACATCACCTTCCAACAAACGATTCATAGGTTCAGAACGCTCTAAATCTTGTAAAATCTCCCAAGCAACCACTTTTTGTGCTTTGGTTAATTGGAAAGGCAAAGAATCAACCAAAGCTTTTATCTCTGTCTGTTTAAATTTTATCTCTGAAGCTTGTGAACGTTTAATAGATTGGCGAATCATTTCAGCCCGCAGTTGCAAGATATATAATTCACCAAATTTAAGACGCCTGAGAGCCTGTTCCAAATCAGTATTATCCTGTGGAAAATGAATACCACGCACCGCTTCAGCCAGTGTAACCAAATCAGCTTTTTCCATAATCTCATCAGGTATCCATTCTGTAATTTCAGTTGCAAATTTTATTACCTGACTAACTAAATAGCGTAATTGTTTATGGCTAATGCCAGAAGTCAGATGATACATAGGTACAATCCGGGCAGTATGAGTGGTGGCTTTCTCTCCTCGAGCTTTTTGTACAGTTTCTTTTTCATAATTAGGATTGATCATCTGCACACCGAGTTTATCCGCCTTTGGCTTGCCGGAAAAATATACTCTATCCCCTATTTTCAAAACTTTGGTAATAAAAGGCTGGCCAAACCAAATAATTTTAAGCCGACCGCTCTCATCCGCAACAACTGCTTCCGTAATTAACCGGCGCTTTTGCCAACTGCGTTTAGTTTGTATAAGCTCAACTTTAGCTCGAATAGTTATCTGTTCACCAGGTTCTAAATCTTTAATCAGCTTGGCTTGACTATAGTCTTCATAACGGTGTGGAAAATAAAAAAGCAAATCTTGAATAGTTTTAATACCAAGATTTTTTAATTTCTTTTCCAATTGCTTGCCGATTTTGCCCAATTGAGCAATCGGGATTTGTAAATTCATGAGATTATTGTAGCATAAATTATTAAGCTTGACTAAAAGCCGTAAAATTGATATACTTCTCTGCATATTTATGCCCTCGTCGTTCAACCCCGACGTACCCCGACGTACAGTAGGGGTGTAGTCGGGGCTCCTGACCTCCGACGTGAGTCGGAGCGTCGGAGCGGATAGGACACCATTAATACATAATATGAAGGGATTCGTCTATATTTTACAAGGCAGTAATAAAGATAAATTTTATATTGGCAGTACATCAGATATTACAAGACGGATAAAACAACACACAAACGGTCATACACAAACTACTAGAAATATGGGGAAAATTGATTTGGTACTAGTTCAAGAATATAATAATCTAGAAATAGCCAGAAAGATAGAAAGAAAAATAAAAAAATTAAAACGCAAAGATTATATTCAAAAAATGATTACAGAAGGTAAAATAAAAATGGAAATATAAATGCCCTCGTCGTTCAACGGATAGGACACCAGATTGCGGATCTGGCAATGCAGGTTCGATTCCTACCGAGGGCACAAAAAACCACCCCCGACGTGACGTCGGGGGTGGTTTTTTGTGCAGTATATTACAAATTGTTCGAACGTTTTTTAAACAAAACTACGACTGATTAGCGCGCCATCATAATTTCAATGTATCTGCCAATTTCTCGCTACCCTATCAGATAAAGGCTCCTCTTCTTTATCAATATCTTCAGGCAAAAATTCACGTAAACTGTGCTTAATTTCTACTGGATTCATATCAAGTAAAGGAACACGTAACATCGGCTGTAAAATATTTTTAGGGTTTAAATATAAAGTTTTAACTTCAGGTGGATTATAAATAATATAAAAATCTTCAAATTCAGAAAAATTGTAAAACTTCCGACCCACCACTACTCCCAATTCCGTAATCTTAAATAATACTTGATTAGGTTTCTGATAATGTTGCAAGAACATAATAATGGCAAAAACTACAATGATCAAAGCAAAAAGAAAATTCCCAGTTATTAAAGCATAAATTATAAAAAACAAACCTAAAAAAGTCACTATAACATACCAAAAACCACTTCGCTTATATTGCTCATACTCTTGGATTGTCCATTCATGAAGTATTTCCCCAATTAAAGTATCTGCAAAAATTTTTTGTGCCATAATATTAAAATTAGCAATTAGTGGACTTGAGAGGAGTTGAACCTCTGACCTCACGGATGTGAACCGTGCGCTCTAACCAACTGAGCTACAAGTCCATTATATCACAATAATATATCAAAAACCAGTCAATTTATCAAGTCCCATTGCCAATTCCTTCATTTTCCATTATAATATGCCTGTATGGCAAGACATCCAGTAAATTTTTTGCATCAACAAACTGAAAAAAACAAAGCCCCGACTCCGCGTTGGCTAATTTTTTTAATTATCATCCTTTTACTAGTAATTAGTGGTTGTCTATCTCGATCAATTATTGGCAAAGAAGCTCCCAACGATCCCACCGCTTATGATCCTATAACTTTGGCGCCAAAAAAACCTGAAGGGTTTTTTAACAAATTAAAAAATTTTATCCTTACTAAGGACAATAAATTAGAAGGCGAACGAAATGATCGTATCAATATCCTAGTTTTAGGCATGGGCGGAGTTGGCCATGATGGTCCCTTTTTAGCTGATACTATTATTATTACTAGTATTAAACCCTCGACTGGCGAAGTGGCTATGATTTCCATTCCACGTGATTTAAGTGTTAAAATCCCAGGAAAAGGTTGGTATAAAATCAACTACGCCAACGCCTATGGCGAAGCTAAGACAGCTGATAGTGGAGCTGAATTTACAGCTAAAGTTGTCGCTGATAATTTTGATTTAGATATTCACTATTATATCCGAGTTGATTTTCGGGCCTTTGAAGAAATTATTGACGAAATTGGCGGAATTACTATCAATGTAGAAAGAGCATTTGTTGACCACATGTACCCGGCTGAAGCCAATGAATATCAGACAATAGAATTTAATCGCGGAGCCCAAATTATGGATGGCAAGACGGCTTTAATCTTTGTCCGTTCCCGCCATGGTTCCAATGGCGAAGGTTCTGATTTCGCTAGAGCCAAACGCCAACAAAAAATTCTTTTGGCTCTAAAAGAAAAACTTCTATCTTTCAGCGCTATGGCTAATCCTTTGCGGATTAACAATATCCGCAAAAGTCTGACCAGACATATTACGAGCAATCTAGAATTTACTGATATTATGTCCTTACTCCAATTAGCCAAAGAAGTTAATACTGACAAAATAATTAATCTAATTTTAGATACTAGTCCTGACGGCTACCTTCAAGAAGGCTACAGCTCTGAAGACGCCTTTATCCTTGAACCCAAATCTGGCAATTTCAAAGATATTAAAAAAATTATTACCAACATCTTTGAAGCTGTACCAATGGTAAAGGTTGATACACCTGAACAACTTACCCCGGCGCTACCAACAGCTAATATAGAAATTCAAAATGGCACTTGGATTGTTGGTATGGCGGCCCGCATAAAAAAACGTTTAGAGGATAGGGATTTTACAGTTTCCAACATTGGTAACACTGAAGAACGACCACAAGCCACCAGCGGTATTTATAATGTTTCTGATAAAAATTTATCCAGCGTTCTCAAAGCTCTACAGGAAGAACTGCGTATTCCATTTAAAGAAAATCTGCCTATAGGAATTTCTCCAACTTCAAGTACTGAAATTTTTATTATCCTCGGCGAGGATATAAAAGAATAATATGGCTACACCAGCTAAAATTGAATTGGAAAATCTCCCTATAATTGCTTTAGTGGGTCGAGTTAATGTTGGCAAATCTACCCTGTTTAACCGTTTGCTTGAAAAAAATCAAGCGATTGTTTCTAAAATTCCTGGAACAACTCGGACTAACAATGAGGGCACCATTCTTTGGCAAGGTAAATATGTAAAATTAATAGACACAGGAGGCCTGACTTTTACCGATGATGTACCTTTAGAAAAAGACATTCTAAAACAAACGGAAAAAGCTATGAAAGAGGCGGATGTAATTGTTTTTATAGCTGATGCCAAAGAAGGCATTTTGCCTCAAGAAAGAGAATTAGCCAAAAGATTACGCCAGATGAAAATTAAACCAATCTTATTTGTAGCTAACAAAGTGGACAGTGCCAAGTTGGAATATAATTTGAATGAACCCGAATGGTCGCGGCTAGGTTTAGGAGAACCAATTTCTGTTTCCGCGGCCAGTGGCCGCAAAGTTGGCGATTTCCTAGATATATTATTTCAAACTTTAAACAAAACTAAACGCCGACCAAAAAAAAATAGCAATGAATATGATGAAGCCATTGAGGTTAGTATTATCGGCAAACCCAATGTGGGTAAATCTTCTCTGTTCAACAAATTAATTGGCCAAGATAAAGTGATTGTCAGCGACCTGCCCCACACCACGCGCGAACCCCATGGAACTCTAATCACTTACCTTCATAATCATAAAAAACATAAAGTTAATTTTATTGACACAGCCGGTATTCGCCGCAAGGCCAATGTTGCTAGCCATTTAGAAAAAGCTGGTATTCATAAAAGTATTGAAGCAGTTGAAAACTCAGATATTATTCTTTTTGTAATTGATGGCAATGAGATGATTTCTTCCCAAGACCGCCAACTGGGCGGACTCTTGGAAAAACGTTCCAAAAGTATTATTATTATAGTCAACAAATGGGATTTAGCTGAAGATAATTCTGACAAGGCCCGCAATGAAACCAAAAAAATGGTCTACGCCAATTTCCCTCACTTAGATTTTGCCCCCATTGTGTTTACTAGCGGTTTGACCGGCTACAAAGTCCATGATATTTTTCCTCTAATCTTGCAAGCCAGAGAAGCCCGTCAAACTGAAATACCTAACTCAACCTTAGATCATTTCATAAAACAAGCTACGCGCGGGCACAAACCGGCTCGTGGTAAAGGCATCCGCCAGCCTAAAATCCTAGGCCTGTATCAATTAAATACTAATCCCCCGATTTTTGAAATGATAATTAAATATCGCACTTCCCTGCATCGTTCATATATTAATTATATAGAAAACCGACTGCGGGAACAATTTAATTTCTTTGCTACGCCAATTGTAATAAAATTAAGTAAACTAAAAAGATAATCTATGAAACTGATCATCGGTCTGGGCAATCCGGGCAAAAGCTACCAAAAAACCCGACATAATATTGGCTTTATTATCCTAGACGCCCTATATGAAAAACTTCATGAATATGGCATCTCTAATTGGGAATTGAGTAAAAAATTCAATGCCGAAATCGCGGGACTAAGTTTACATAATGAAAAAATCATCTTAGCTAAACCCATGACCTTTATGAATACCTCCGGCCAAGCAGTGCAACTGATTGCTAATTTTTACAAAATGAATGCCAGTGATATTATTGTTGTCCATGATGACAAAGATCTTAAACTCGGTGATCTTAAAATACAGAATGACCGTGGCGATGCCGGCCATAATGGTGTCAAATCTATCATTGATCATATTGGTGGTAAAAATTTTACTCGGGTAAGAATTGGGGTGGCGGCTGACAATGAAAAAAAGATGGCAGATACAGTCAAGTTTGTTTTAAGCAAGTTTAGTTTTATGGAAAAACACCAGGTTGATGAAGTGGTAGAAAAGGCAGTTGAAGAAATAATAAAGATGCTATAAAAAATCCCCCAACATTACATCGGGGGATTTTTATAATTTAAATTAAACAGCCAAATATTGATAACCTGTTTTATCTTCTAATTTCCTACTTCTATGGACATAATAATTAGCTGGTTGTGATTCTTCCTTCATCTCTTTTACTACTTGTCCATCTTTCTCTACTTCTACTTCTTTTAATATTTTCTCTCTCCTGGCAGTCTTTACAGCATTTCCGCTACGCTCTTCCCTCTTTTTTAACATTTCTGGATCATTAGCATTAGCATAATCAAAGTTCCTTAAATCATGCCAACCATCCTGCTCCAACATCCAGCCGGGTTTCTGTATCATTTCATCAACTTTATTAACCAAATCACGAACTCCCCGATTAAAATCTAAATCTTCCTTTGTTTTGACTCTGTATTTTTCTTCAGCCATCGGTGCTTCGGACATCCCTAAAACATCAACCAATTTTCTCCTTGCTTCCAATAAATTTCCCTGAACAGCTTCCCATTGACTCATTTTTACATCATAATCGGCAGCTTGCGGATCGGATTTCTTTAATTCATCCTCTAAAGCAGTTAGTTGTTTAATAGAACTTTCCACAGCCTCTCCTGTGGCTTTAAAAGCTTCAGGATACATTAAAAATTCAGCTTGTTTTTTTCTACTTTTAGTGTCCTCTCCCCTTAAAGAATGATCAACTTCTACAGTAGCATCATCTTGATCAGATGGCACATAACCACGGTTTTCTACACCCATATATTTCATATTAAAAATAATCCTCCTCTAATTTGTACCATTATACCACCTTTTCACCCTTTTGTCAAGTGGAATTTTGTGATAGAATTAATACTAATAATAGACACTGCTAACAGATTTAATTTCCACAGCAAAAATTAGTATACTATTAGTATAATTCGTATTTATTCGTATATTAGTATTAAAATGAAAAAAGAAATCTTACTATCATATTTTCCAAAAAATACAGTCAAACGCTACCAAGAACTGGTGGCAGTTTTTGAAAATTTAGACAATGCCTGGAAAGCCAGCGCCAGAGAGTTAATTAAAATCGGCTGGGAGGAAAAACTGGTGCAGGAATTTTTTGCTTGGAAAAACAAAGTTAATGAAGAAAAAATTGCTAAAATTTTGGAACACGAAAAAATTTATTGCTTAACTAGAGATGATAAACAATACCCAGCTAATTTAAAAGAACTTTATGACCCGCCATTTTGTTTGTTTGTACGAGGCGAATTGCCTAAAGACGGTTTTAACCTGGCAGTTGTTGGTACCAGAAAATACACCACTTATGGCAAACAAATGACTGAAGAGCTGGTAGCTGAATTGACGCAAAACGGCCTGAACATTATCTCCGGATTAGCCTTAGGCATTGATGGCATTGCCCATGAAACCACACTCAAAGCCGGCGGCAAAACTATGGCTGTACTGGGCACTGGAATTAATGACGCGCATATTTATCCGGGAGCGCATCGTGACTTGGCTAAAAGAATAATCAACTCAAACGGCGCTTTAATTTCCGAATACCCGCCCGGCGCTCTACCTTCCCGCTTTGGCTTTCCCAAAAGAAACCGAATAATCGCTGGCCTCTCGCTTGGAGTTTTGGTGACGGAAGCGCCTGAAGAATCTGGCGCCCTGATTACTGCACAATGTGCCTTGGACTTGGGACGAGAAATTTTTGCCATTCCCCACTCTATCACTTCGCCCACAGCAAAAGGAACTAATGCCTTGATTAAAAACGGCGCGCATTTGATAAATTCTGCCAAAGATATTTTAGAAATTCTCAATTTACAGGAAATTAAGCAATTTATCGGCAACCGTGAAATCCTGCCTGACTCGCCAATTGAAGCCAAATTTTTACAACATTTATCCCGCGAGCCACTGCATGTTGACCAAATAATAAAATTAACACAACTTGACAGCCCCACTGTAAATGCTACACTAACGATGATGGAAATGAAAGGGAAAGTGCGAAATTTGGGGGCGATGATGTATGTTTTAGGAAAGTGAGTAAGT